>JBLMWN010000146.1:0-8057 GCA_050257255.1 Betaproteobacteria bacterium
CAAAGCCCTCGCGACAACCGCGAGGGCTTTGTTCTACTTCATAAAACGGTCCTATTTTTTGTGGCATTTGCCGCAGTTTGCCGCATCTTTCACGGAGAAGGCCTTGGTGCCATTGTGGCAGGCGCCGCAGTTCTTGCCGGCATCCATGTCTTTCATGGTGATGGTGTCTCCGCCCTTCTTCATCTTGAAAAGAGCAGGATGGCAGTCCGCACACTTGAGGCCTTTGTCGGCATGAACTTTGCCGTCGAATACGACCTTGCCGGCACCACCGCCAGCAAACTCTACGGTCTTGCCGGGGGCGACTGCAAATGCTGATGCCGCGAAAACGAACATGACTGTTGCTGCCAGTGCAATTGCGAAAAGCTTTTTCATTCAGGTTTCACCTCCTTTCATCGCAGATATAAAACGGTGGTGTGGTTTGAACCGGAAAAGAATGTGACCCGATTGAATCAGCTGTATTATTGCATTATTATTTTTCTACAATGGTGAATGCTTTGCTAAGCTAATCGAAAAAAAAGAATCTGTCAAGAAATGATTCACATGGAGATGGTTTTTTTTCAGCGCAGTATAGTAAAATTTTCACTTTATCTCAGGAAATTGCAGTTAGTATACAGAAATAAAAAAGCCCTCACGGTATTCTGTGAGGGCTTTGCTGCCGGATAATGACATCTTACTTCTTGTGGCACTTCGCACAATTGGCTGCGTCCTTCGCGCTGAACGCCTTGGTACCGTTGTGGCAGGTACCGCAGAACTTACCATCGTTGATGTCCTTCATGGTGATGGTGTCGGCGCCCTTCTTCATCTTGAAAACTGCTGGATGACAGTCCGCACACTTGAGGCCTTTGTCAGCATGAGCTTTGCCGTCGAAGACCACCTTGCCGGCGCCCTTGCCATCGAACTCAACCGTCTTTCCGGCCGGAACTGCGAACGCAGTCATTGCCAGAGCAAACGTTACAACTACTATGATGGCTAATACGAGAAACTTTTTCATTCAGTTTCACCTCCTTCCATCGTGAGATGGTATCACTTATTTTGACACCTCTATCGCGATAAGGTTGAACCTATCTGGCACCGAAGGCGCCTTACATGAACGCCTTCGGGCTGCGGTATTCGTGGCAGGTGACGCAATCTTTCTTGGCGGACGCCTCGGTCACTTTCCAGAGATGCGGTTTGTGGCAATCCCTGCACTTCATATCCATATTGAGATGGATCTTATGCTTTCCCACTCTCGGCACATTCGCATGACACCGCAGACAATCCTCGACCTTCGGCTTCACCTTGCCGGGAGTATGTGGCTTGTGACACTCATAGCAGTAGAACTGCATAGGTGAGGTCTCGGTCAGCTGGATTTTGATCGCCTTTTTAATTACCGATGAATTCGGCGGGAAGAACTTTACGTCCATGGTCCCGTCTTCGATCAGTTCTTTCCTGATGTTATCGTTCTGGCTATGGCAGAACAGGCACTTCTTCCGTCCCGGCTTGAGATCCTTGGTCCTGTCGGTGTGGCAGTTGATGCAGGCAAGACCTCCCATACCTTCACCGTGAACCTGTCTGTCTTTATGACACTTTGTGCAGAACTTTTCTGTTGGCAGGAAGTGATGCAGACCTGATTTGTCCGCCTTGACCTCGCCATGGCACTGGGTGCACTCGATCTGTTCCATATACACGTGTTTGGCATGGAAAAGGGATTTATTGATCCTCGTGGCCTTTCCCTCGGTGTGGCACTGGTTGCAAGACTTTTGGCTCACGATGATCTTGCCGTGGCGCTCCGGCACTTGGCTAGGGCGATGGAGCACAAAGCTGATGAGCAGCTGGTTCTGCTCCGGAATGGTAAGATGATGACAGTCATGGCAGTTTAGAGACTTGTGCTCGCTCTGCGACCAGCTGTCGTAAGCCGGTTGCATCAGGTGGCAACCGACGCAGAATTTTGGATTGTTTTGAGTAAAATCATAGAACTTATAGGCTACAAAACCCCCGCCGAGCACAATAATGAGAATCAGTGCAGTAATGAGCAGCTTCGCCTTGAGAGAAATAGGCTCTTTCAGACGCTCAGATAACTGCGTTATTTTGCCACTAGCCCACGCAATAAGCTTCATTCATTCCCCCCTACAACGCGGAAACTATAAAGTATAAAGAAAGTAAAAAAATGCAAGACAATGTTACTAAGCCCCGCTTTATATCATATTAGGCATGGTTCTGTCAAGACATATGTTAGCTGACATATGTTAGCTGCACTATCCTGAGGCTCGCGCCCAGGCAGTCATAACCGCTTGAAAACGTCCCTCCTACCTCCCAAATTGATTCTTTAGCCTCAAGTCCGTCTCTTCAACTCAATGAAGAATTACGCAGAATGCCTTACATACGAAAAGTCCATCTTTTTTCTCATAAATTTCAAAATTTGCATCATATGTACCGAGTATTTTACGTTGACAAACAGTTGCACATGTTGCAACATTATGCAGAAAAAATCGAGGGGAACAAAGGGCCAAAGGAGGGATGATGAAGAGGCGTAAATTTCTGAAAATCACACTAGCCTTTCTCGGGTCTGTCACATCGGCGTCTTTTGCTTATTCTCTTTTGAAGTTTCTCGTAGCGATTCCCGCCAAAGCCGTTGATTCCAAGAAAATCATGATCCACAAGAGCGAAGTTCCTTACGGGGGAGCAAAGAACATCATTTATGGAGATACTCCCGTCATTATCATCAATCGGCCCGAAAAAGGGTTCATCGCTTTTTCGCGCACCTGCACGCACCTCGGCTGCCTTATAGAATTCAGCAAAAGCAACCAGAAGATCATATGCCCATGCCACGCCGGGACATATGACCTTGATGGTCTGGTTGAAGCAGGGCCGCCACCCAGACCATTGACGACCATCCCGCTCAAGATCGAAGGAGATACCATCATAATAGGGTGAAACTATGTGGAAAAAAATAAAGCACTGGCTTGATGTACGGTATGGTCTAGATGCCATCATCCAGACTCAGATTAGGGCGCAGTTACTAGATTATCGTATCCCGAAGAACATCAACATCTTTTACACGCTCGGTTTTCTGACCGTCATCGCCTTCTGCGTTCAGGCGCTTACGGGTATCCTCCTGCTGCTGTATTACATCCCGCATCCCGATCACGCATTCAGGAGCGTGCAGGACCTCATGACAAAGGTCCCCTACGGCTGGCTGTTCCGGGAGATGCATACCGTCGGCAGCAACCTCATGATTACGATTGGTCTCCTGCATATGGTTACGGTCTTTCTGATGGGTAACTACAAACGACCAAGGGAGCTTACCTGGCTGGGCGGAGGGCTGGCGCTGATCGTTACTATCATATTCGGCTATAGCGGCCACCTTCTTCCATGGTCTCAGATGAGTTATTGGTCTACGACGATTGTTACATCCATGCCCACGGCGTTTCCCGTTATCGGAGACACCGTCGCACACATCCTGAGGGGTGGGGATCATATAACGGGGACAACGCTCAGCAGGTTCTTCGAGCTCCATATCGCCATTCTGCCGCTGATTTTCTTGATTCTTATGGGTATCCACCTGTTCCTCATCTACCGCACGGGAATATCGGCGACGCCGTTTGGCAAACAGGATACGGAAGAACGGCCCCTGACCGAATACAAACGGAAGTCATATCCGGATGGGTATCCCTACTATCCCTCCTTCTTCCAAAAACAGATGTACATGATGATGGCGTATTTCGCGATCATGTTCTTCATTATCACGTTCTTGCCGGCCCTGTTCTTCCCCCCGGAAGCCAATATCGCGGCTGATCCGTTCAAAACGCCCCATGAAATCAGGCCGGCTTGGTATTTGCTCGCTCAGTATGAGATCCTGAAGCTCATCCCAAACAAGTTCTTCGGCGTCACGCTCCAGATGATTTTGGCCGTTCTCTTTCTCTTTTGGCCTTTCCTGGACACGCAACAAGAAAAAAATCTTATGAAACGGCCAGTCCTTCGAGGCGTATTCGTATTTGTGCTAGCCGCGTGGGTGGTTCTGTTTTTTTGGGGGAGGTCGTAATGAGGAACGTTATTCTTGTGCTCACGATGCTCTTCACGCTTCCCGCAGCGGGCAACGCGGGTTATAAACAGGATTTCGAAAATGAATTTCTGACCAAGACGTGGGCCGGTGCGCAGATGGAAGAAAATCTTTGCATCTCCTGCCATGCATCGGAAAAAATGAAACCGGAATTTCGAGAGATTACCGAGGAGTGGCAGAAGAGCTGGCACGCGCAGAACAATATCTCCTGCGAAAACTGTCACGGTGGCGATCCAAGAGACGCCGCCATGGCTATGTCGCCGCAGCGGGGATTCATCGGGAGCCCACAGTACAAGGAAATACCCGAATTTTGCGGGAAATGCCATATCGCGATCCTCGCCAGCTTTCGCGACAGCGGCCACGGCAAAGCGCACGCGTCGGGCGGGACTTCTCCCGGTTGCGCAACAGCTATTAAAGCCGGGAAGAAAGCGCCGAGTTGCGTGACCTGTCACGGGTCTCACAACATTCAGAAGGCGAGCATCGATATCATTAATGAAAATCTCTGCACGCAGTGCCATTCGTACGAACGGGCGAAAATCATGAAACAGGCCCTGTTTTTGACGGAAAAGAGAATTGAACAGCTTGAAATGAGGCTTCAAGGGCTGAAGCGTGAAGGTATTGTACCCGAAACGGATGAAAAAAGTCTGTTCAGCACCCAGGCTGAATTTCGCGCGCTCTTCCACACGGTGGATGTCAACCTCGTCAAGAACAGAACGGACGAATTTACGGCAAAGTTGGATCAGATAGACAAAAACATCCAGACAACCTATCAGGAGCTGAGATCCAGAAAGAATTTCTCCGCCTTCCTCATGCTGTCCTTCTCCGGCATGGGCGTAGTCATATTTCTAATGTCACGCAGAAATGGATAATACTCATACTTCGTTTACTTGGCAACTACGCCGCAGAGCATGGGGAGACGACATGAAGACAAGAATGAAATCGGGATGTATTCTCTCTCTCGTTGTGTTCCTTGCGATCGTCGGGATTCCGCTGATCGCCGGCGCAGAAGAGCAAGATATTCCCAAGAAGTTCTTTGTTCCCCCGCCGCCCTTTACACCGGGCGTCTTCCCCTGTTCACAGTGCCATCAAGGCATGCCAGTCAACAGACGGCCGCACAAGCTGGAGCAAATGCATCAGGATATTACCCTGAAACACATGCCGGGCGGCTGGTGCTTTGATTGCCACAATCCTGACAATCGAGATAAGCTGCGGCTTGCGAACGGCAAGCTGGTCAGTTTTGAAGAATCCTACATCCTCTGCGGCCAATGCCACGGCACGATCCTGCGCGAGTGGAAGGCAGGTCTGCATGGAAAGAGGACCGGCATGTGGAACGGCGACAAGCAGTACCGTCTCTGCGTTCATTGCCATTGGCCGCATGAACCTCGGTTTAAACCGATAAAGCCGTTCCCACCGCCGGTGAGACCGACGGACATCAAGTAAAGTAAGGACACAGCGAGAATGAGGAAACCGATGGGAAAAATCGTGAAGAAAAAAGACGGAATCCATCTGGACCGGAGGAACTTTCTCAAGGGAGCTGCCCTAGGACTCGCGGGAGTTGCCCTCCCCCTGAACAAGGCCGATGCCTCATTCTGGGAATCGTTCTTTCAGAAACATTTCAAGGAAATGAACGATGCGGAGATTAAACAGGTTCTCAGCCGTCTGGAACAAGAGTACGAAAAAAAATATAGCAAGGCAATCACAGTGGGCAATGAAAAGGCCCTGCCCGGCGTCCTGTTCGGTTACGGGCTCGATCTTTCCCGCTGCATCGGCTGCAGAACATGCGTCTACGCCTGCGTTGAAGAAAACAATCAGTCCAAAGACCCTCAGATCCACTGGATTTCAGTCCTCAGGTTCAAAAAGGGCGAGAAATGGGTCGACCTCGAGGATTCGGAAAAATATTACAATCCCGAGAAGGTGCCGGAAGAGGACTATTTCTACATGCCGGTCCAGTGCCAGCAGTGCGAGAACCCGCCGTGCGTCCGCGCCTGTCCGACCCAGGCGACGTGGAAGGAACCGGACGGAATTGTCGTCGTCGATTACAACTGGTGCATCGGCTGCCGCTACTGCATGGCTGCCTGTCCCTACGGCGCGCGTCACTTCAACTGGACGGAGCCGGGCCGCAAGCCCGAGGAGATCAATCCGCAGACGCATTATCTCGGGAACCGCCCGCGCTACAAGGGAGTGGTCGAGAAGTGCACGTTCTGCGTCCAGCGGACTCGAAAGGGCCGCTACCCCGCGTGCGTCGAGGCCTGCCCAGTCGGCGCCCGGAAGTTCGGCAACCTGCTCGATCCGAATAGCGAGATCCGGTACGCCATAGAGCATAAGAGGGTGTTCCGGCTGAAGGAAGACCTGAATACGAACCCCAAGTTTTATTATTTCTTTGCATACGGCAGGTAGGAGGCTTATGGGCACCTTGATCAAAAACTTTTTTATCGCCCTGCGTCAGATATTCATCGGGAACCGCGCATACTACCTCTGGGTCGCGTTCCTGTCGTTCTTCATCCTCCTGGGCCTCAGCGCCTACCTGGACCAGCTCAATCGCGGCCTCATTACGACGGCTATGCGGGACCAGGTCTCCTGGGGCCTGTTTATCTCGAACTTTACGTTCCTCGTCGGCGTTGCCGCAGCCGCCGTCCTGCTTGTCGTCCCGGCCTACATCTATAATTTCAAGCCGATCAAGGAAATCGTACTTTTCGGAGAACTGCTCGCTGTCACCGCGATCACGATGTGCATCCTGTTCATACTGGTCGACATGGGGCAGCCGGCGCGCGTCTGGCACATCCTCCCCGTCATCGGTGCGATGCATTTTCCCGCCTCCCTGCTTGCCTGGGATGTGGTCGTCTTGAACGGCTATCTCGCCATCAACGGAATCATCGCCTTTTACGTTCTCTACCGGCTTTCCATCGGAAAAGAATACAGCATGGCCGTGATCGGCCCCCTGATCATCCTCTCGATTCCGTGGGCAGTCAGTATCCACACCGTGACCGCGTTCCTCTACAACGGTCTGTCGTCCCGGCCGTTTTGGAATGCCTCGATTCTGGCACCACGATTTCTTGCTTCGGCGTTCTGTTCCGGGCCTGCCATCATGCTGCTCCTGTTCCAGATTATCCGGAAGCGTTCCGAAGTGGAGATCGACAACAAGGCGATTTTCAAGATTGCCGAACTGATTGCCTATGCCATGGGCCTCAACCTGTTCCTCCTCGGCGCCGAAGCGTTCAAGGAATTCTATTCAGGCGGCGTGGACAGCTATTCCATCCGGTATCTGTACCTCGGCCTTCACGGGAAGTTCAGCCTCGTGCCCTGGATGTGGGCGGCGACCGTCATGAACGTCACGGCATTCTTCCTCTTTCTCTTTCCGAAGACGAGAGAGAATTTCATGACGCTCAATATCGGGTGCATGCTGATCATCATGGGCGTATACATCGAGAAGGGAATGGGACTCGTGGTCCCGGGGTTTGTTCCCGATACCTTGGGTGAAATTTACGAATACTCTCCGACGAGTGCGGAAATCCTCGTCACGATGGGCATCTGGGCCTGCGGCGCGCTCCTGTATACGCTGCTCCTGAAGTTCGCAATACCGATTTATACCGGTAAACTGAGGTTTGAAACGAAACAATACCCGGGACGTCATTCGCCGAGTGAGCGGACAACGAACTGAAGATAAGCCGGCACATACATTCGAAGCGGGCTGCAGCCGGATGTCTGCTCCGATCGCCAGACGGAACACCCCTCCCCTTACGGCGAAATCATATTTCGCCGTCACTTACCGATAATTCAATTGTGGTTTCATGTTGAAAGAGGCCTCCCGGGACAGGAATCTCCCGGGAGGCGGCAGACTGATCTGACGTTTAATGTGCTTCCTCAGAAGCAAAGACCGGAAAAATCTTCGCGATAACCCAGAAGAGCACGAAGGGCATGATGAAAATACTGAGCGCTCCGGCAAGACCTTCTTTGAAGGTCTCCCAATTGTGCGGGATGATGGGAAGATGATAATGCATGAAACCGGCAAAGGTCAGGG
>JBLMWN010000147.1:0-7156 GCA_050257255.1 Betaproteobacteria bacterium
CTTTTCGGTCCGTGTGCCCTGGAGGACCTCAAGGTAAATCAGCGGGGAGATGCCGAACGGCAGGTTGCCGTCCATGATGTGCTGAAACCGCTCCACGGCGGCATTGTCCGCTCCGCGGAGGTAGTCCATCAGCACGGACGTGTCCACGAGGACCATAAATCACGCCCCCCTGCGGAGCTTCTTCTGGTCATAGCCCTTGGCAAAGGATATCTTCCCGCGGAGGTCCCGCAAGTCGCGGCGCTGCCGCCCCGCGATCAGCTCTTCCAGGGCCTCGTGGACCAGTTCCTTCTTGGTCCGCGCCGTTGAGTGCTTGAAGGCCTTCTTTACCAGAGCGTCATCCAGCACGATATTGGTCCGCATTCTATACACCTCCTATACGCATACACTAGCATATTCCGCGGGGGGAGTAAATTGAAAAGACCCGTGTGAGGGAGTCCGGCGGAGTTCCATTTCCGGAATATACAGCCCGCTTTTCTGCGTCCATCCAAAGTCTTCACATCGGCAAACCGTAACACTGCCTCCATGTTGAAAGTTCCGCTTCTTGATTTAGGGGGCTTTCGGTAGTAAAATGTAAGTATAAAGAAAGGGAGTTTGAAATGAAAAAGTGGCTGTCCATAATAACGGCAGCCAGCTTACTGTTGTTTCCCTTCGCGGCCTTACCGATAGACTACGGGTCGCAACCATCGAAAACTCAACAAGCCCCTCCTGTAGCCCAGACGCTGGTCCGCGAAGGCGATTTCGCGATCAAGCTGGCGGCCGAACTTGATTTAGGCACTCCAACCGACGAAGCAGTTGCCGAGGACATGCTTGTGAAAGCAGGGGTTGCCCCTTTGAACGGGTGGATTTCGGATTATCCGATGACTCCCCAGATCTTAGGACAACTCAGGGACTCTATTGCCAATGCTGCAAACGAAGGCAAACTGCCGATGACCGCCGAGGAGGCGACAAAGGGCCTCAACTCGCTCGCAACGCGGATGAAGCTGCCGATCCCGGCAGGCCCCGGGGCGCCGGCGAGAGAGGGTTCGCAGGCTCCTGCCGAGGAATCCGCGCCTTCAGACAATTCGACGGTGGTCAACAACTACTACTATGATGAAGGGCCTCCGATTGTAACTTACTATGCGCCCCCTGTCGATTATCTGTACCTCTATGCGTGGGTGCCCTATCCCTTCTGGTGGTTTGGTTTCTGGTTCCCGGGCTTCTTCATCTGCCACAACTTTACTACAACGGTGTTCGTGGACCGGACGGTTTTCGTGAATGGGAGAACGGCGATCGTGTCGAATAGGGCTATCGTGAGCAACCGTATCATCGACCCTGTGACCAGGACTACGGCGGTAGTCGATCCGGTCGTGAGGACAAGAACGGGTACGGTTCGGGCTGTATCAACGCTCAGGACCGGGAGCGGCAGCACGTTCAGGAACGTTACGGAGCTGAGGACGGCGTCTAATGCCGGGAGGACGGGAACGTCCGCGGGCAGCGCGCTTACTGCCGGAGGGTTCAGGTCCCCTGAAGCAAGGAAGAGCGCGGGGGCAATCTACTCAAGGAGCACTGCAGGAACGGGTGCCCGCAGGACCGGTCAGGGCGGCGCAATACGCGAAGGGCAGAGGCGGTTTAACGCGCCGAGCGGACCCGGAGGTCGTTCAACAACGCTCCTGTTCGGGGCGGAAGCAAGCCGTATGTCTCGCCGAGATCTGAACGGTCGTACAGGCCTTCCACAACGTGGCACGGCGATCAATCATATAGATCCTACGTATCGCCGCGCGCGCCCGAGAGGTCATGGAGCGGACCTGTCAGGGGCGGCAGCTGGCGGCCTTCGGCTCCGAGTGCGCCTGCAAGGTCGTTCGGCGGATCCGCTGGCGGGGTGAGCCGTGGTGGTGGTGTCATGAGATCGTTCCCTGGCGGCGGCTGGCGGGGAAGGTAGCGTCATCCGCAAAAACAAATGTCGGCGCCTCATAAGGCTGGCAGAACAAAAGAGAAAGGTTCATCCACATTGTGGATGAACCTTTTTTTGGGATCTTTTCTTGTCACCTTTCTTGCATGCCCGTTTAAAACACTGATTATCTTAAGAAGTCAATTTATCACACGAAGGCACAAAGTCACTAAGAAAGGCTTATTGAAAACATTCGCGTTTTTCTTTGTGTCCTCCGTGATCTTTGTGTGAGAACGACTTTTTACGAAGCCGTCATCACTGGATAGCATAGCTATCCCTTGTCCGGTAAAAGCATAAGGATGAGTCCGTCTGCCGCCCCATGAACTTGTGGTCGCAAAATGCGACCTCAAAGATTCAAACTCTTCCCGAGACAGCTGGTACATGAAATCCGCTGGAAATCGTTTCACATTGCGACGGACTTGTTCATTCAACCGTTTGGTAGTCACGCCGTAAAAGCCGCAAGATCGCTGTCTAGCACGACCTTCTGACCGCCGATCAATAATATCTTTTTCCCAATTACCTCGATCGGGACGATTGATTTCATGTATTCTCCGAATACCCGTAGCGGCCATACTTGGGAAAGGCTTTAAGGTTGAGTTATACTCTTTCCACTAACCCTTTCACTCCGGCTTCCTTCTTAATTCCTAACCCGGATAAACCGGAACTAAAAACCGGTCTCGCGCTGAGACGCAGGGCACGCGGAGAACGTCGAAAGATTTAAGCTGTGGGTTTTAACCCAGGACATCGTCTTGCTTTTCTCTGCGTCTCTGCTCCTCTGCGCGAAAATATTCTTGCCATTCTGAGAAGAATAAACTCCTTTGTAACTAACCCGGATAAACCGGAACAGCTTTTAGCCACAGAGATCACCGAGAGCACAGAGAAAAGCAATTTTTGTCTTAAATCAAAAACATTTTTACAGAATCCTCTGTGTCCTCTGTGTGCTCTGTGGCAAATATTCTTGCCGTTTTGAGAAGAATTTGATTTCTTAGTTACTAATTCTCATTTGAATTTAAGCTTCTCCCTTTTGCCCTACGAAATAATTTTCCTTATCCTTGAACAAGAGATTGAACGACGTGAGGGAGCCGTAGATGCGGGTTATGTATTGCTGCAAATCCACCTTCTCGGTGTCGGTCAGTACCTTGTGCCCATTGATCTGCGCCTCCATGACGCGCAGGCGATCGCGGACCATCACGATCTTATGGAAGAACGTTTCTATAGGAATGCTCTTTGTGGCCAGGTTCGGATCTCCCGGCTTGAGGACCATTTCACCGCCCTTCCACCGCGCCCCTAACTCCATGGTGGGAAGCTCTTCGGCGCGGACTTCATACACGGCGAGCTTCATCATCTCGTACGCGGTCGCCTCCGCCTCGGACAGCACCTGAAGCTCCTCTTCCGGCGTTTCGGTATGTTTATCGAGCCGCGGAAAATAGACCCTACACATGACAGCGGACCCAGCACCGGATGTCCCCTCGATCCGGCCTATGCCGTTCCGCTCATGCCGTACGAGATCTCCCTTGACCAAGTTCCCCATCACACGCCTCCCTATGAATCTGACATTAAAGCAACTGAGTGACGATGATTCGATTGAAATGCGACGCTTGCTTCTCTACCTTCTTACCTTACGCAGCCCGCTGCGCCTCCACCCGCAGCTTCACCCGTTCGTTCGTCTGCAGGATCTTGATGATCTCCAGGATGTTGTCGGCCCTCGGATTGCCACGCGGCCCCAGCATGCGATGTACGCTCTTATCCGACTTCTTGAGCTTCTTTGCCAGTTGCTGGAAAGTAATGGTCGCGTTGATATAATCACGCAGCATGGCCTTGCCGGCATCAAGGTCCCCTGCGAGCAGCTCGTTCACGGCCTCGGTCAACATCTGACGGCGGTATGCGGGATCGTTCAAGGCACGGTCCATGATCGTTGTTCTGAATTTTCTCGTTATCGGCATATTGCCACCTCACTTCTTGCTTGGTTTTGTCAGCTTGTACTCCGCCCAAAGCATATGGGCGGTCTGGATGTCCTTTTCCTGGCTCTTCTTTGACCCACCGCCCAGCAGGATGACCAGCTCGTTACCCTCCTGCCCGAAATAGATTCTGTAGCCGGAGCCGAAATCGATCTTATACTCCGAAACCCCTTTGCCAACGGACTTTACGTTTGAAAAATTCCCCTGCTCCAGACGATAGAGCGCAACAGTCACTTTCGCTGCCGCGTGCGGATTGAGCCTAGAAAACCACGCGGTAAATGGCGAAGAACCGGCCCTCAGGTATTCGACAACTCTTCGACTGGCCAAGCATCACCCCTAAAAAGTAACATATTTGTTACCATTAGTCAATGGAGATATTTGCCGGAACCACCAAGATCAGGTCCAAAAACAAGTAAGGAGCAAGACATATTGAATTATGAACGGAACCGCACATTCTTTTCCCTTAATTCTTACTTCGAATTAAGGATTCAATTAAGCAGTTAGAAATTACTTCAACCTTTTTTTGTTACGTGTGAGAAAAGGACAAATGGACTAAAAACGCAAGCGTTTCGATGGGGCATTTTCGGGGTATGGTTCAGGTCCAAAAACAAGCAAGACGTATGAAAATGGCCAATTATTACTTCCTAATTCTTACCTCCTAATTACAAAAGCATGCATCACATGACTGCCCATGCATGGTACTTCTTCATGGTTGCTTCCTGAACGTACCCGATAAGTTTAAAGGCCTCCTTCAGCATCGTTTTCTCCATGACGCCGAGGGACTGGGGATCGATAAAATTGTCCGGTTCGACTCCCTCCTGCAGCTGCTGAAGCTGGTGCCTGAGCCTCAGAGACAGAAGAAACTCGAACGCCTGTTCAAGATCATCGGAGCATTCGCTTACCGTGCCGTACCGGCCCTTCACTTCCGCCAGCCTCTCGAGCGTCGCGGTGTTGTACACCTTCATTTCCAGCGCGGAAAGCCGTGCGGCATCGATGATCGGTGCAAGCCCGTTGATCTTGATGTCGATTGTTCCCTGATGGGGGCCTTTCTTTTCAACGCTGAATTTCCCGAAGAAATCGAGCGGCGGCCTGTTTTTTACCACGGTGCCCGCCATGTGAGCGAGGAAGAGGTTCTTATCCTTGATCTCATGGCCGAGAAACGCCCTGAGCCGTTCAGCAAGAAGCACATTGCCGTGGATTGGCCTGAAATCGAAGAAGATGAGGGACCGGAGAATCGACTCGGGGGTGGGGTTGTTTATCCAGTTCGAGAAATACGTCTTCCAATCGCTTAACGGACGGCGCCATTGCGGATTGCTCGCCATGCAGTCCGCCTTGCAGGTCGGGAAGCCGCATCGTACGAGGGCGTCCTTCATCCGGCCGGAAAATTCGGAGAAATACGATTCAACATCTTCGCCGCTTCCTTCCCGGTCTTCATAGATGATGGCATTGTCCTGATCGGTCTTGAAGGTCTGCTCTTTTCTCCCCTCGCTGCCGTACACGATCCAGCAATAGCTGAGAGGCGGCGGCCCCAGTCGTGCCTCCGTGATTTCGAGGATCTTTTTCACAAGCCGGTCGTTGATCTCGGTTATGATCCTGGTTATATTGCTTGCCTTTGCCCCTTCCCGTATGAGTATGGTCAACAGGGCGTTGATCTTTCTTGAGACCGGGACCAGGCCGTCGATCGTATCCTGGTTCTCGATCTCCCGGGCAACGGAGAGGGGCGATGTTCCCTGAAGCAGCATGAGGTCGTGGTTGGTCAGGATCCCCTTCAGCTCTCCCTTGCCGACCACGAGCAGATGGTGGATGTTGTACCGTATCATTTTCAGGAGGGCTTCGAAGCAGTAATCCCGCGCTTCCGACTTTATAATGGTGACGCTCATGATATCGCCCACTCTCCCGGCAACATCCCTCCCTTGGGAGACCACCTTGTTCCTGAGGTCCCTGTCCGTGACCATCCCGGAAGGGAGCCCCTGTGCGTCGAGCAGGACGAGCGAGCTGATCTTGTGGTCGGCCATGAGCTTCGCCGCCTGTTGAATGGTTATGTCCTCCGATGCCGTTATCACCTGCTTGGTGGCGAGATCGCTCAGGATGTTCGTAAACAGGAGTTTGTCTCCGCCTCCGTACAAGAGCGTCCTGTCATGGATTTCCCTATAGGTCATGTCCACGAGCCGTTTCAGCAGCGACCGCAGCCAGAATTCGCAAAATTCCGCGTTCGTTTTTAAAAGCCCGAGAACGGTCTCCTTCTTTATCAGATAGCACGTCGTGTCATCCACGGCCACGATCGTGTCCCTCGAAATGTCGCCGCAGAGAAATGACAGCAATCCGAAACAATCGCCGCCGGCCCGGTAGTCTACGAGGACCTCCTCCCCTTCATTCGTCGTGACGAAAACCTTCACTTCGCCGCTTCGTATGATATAGAGATGTTCCGCTGCAGGCCCGCTCTGGTGGAGGATGGTGTGCCCCTTGGGATGGAACTCCATCAATGCTTCTTTCGTTACATTTCTAAGGACTGCCTCGTTCAGGAAGGTAAAAGGAGGGGTTTTTTTCAGGAGGTTGAATGCGTCTTCGGTAATCATAGGATTTACCGCCGGCCTGCGGGCGAATGTTAACCGCTCGGCTTATCAAGGGCGTTTCTGACCACTCGCTTCATTTCATCATGCATGAGGGGTTTAATGATGAAATCACAGGCGCCTGCCTTTATGGACTCGACTGCCGTCACCAGGGATGCATAGGCCGTGATGATGATCACTTTTTGCGCGGGGTTTGTCTTTCGGTACTTCGTCAGGAGCTCGATGCCGCTGATGCCGGGAAGGATGATGTCGGTGATGATGAGGTTGTATGATTTCTTATCGAGCAGCTTGAATGCGGATTCGGCGCTGTCTGCAATGTCCACCTCGTAGCCCTCTTTCGAGAGCACTCTCTGGAGGGACTGGCAGAGCGTGTCTTCATCTTCAACTATGAGGAGTCGTTCAGCCATGATGACCTGCCGGGAATCGTGTGGTATGGAGAGCGCTAATGACCTGGTGCAGGCTACCGGAAATTCTGATTCATTATAGCACAGGGGCTGCCTGTACAAAAGCTAAAAGTGAGCGGCGCAGCCCTCAGAAGGGCTCATCCGTGACGTCAGTAGTTCTTTTCCGGGGTATGATGCAGCTACATTTTTGGACGTTGATATGGTATAGTAAAAAAACGTCCGCCGCAAGCACGCAGACCGAAATCAATTTTTGGGGTCTTCTCCTTATTGAGTGGGTAAAAAATCAGCGTAACGGTT
>JBLMWN010000148.1:0-12567 GCA_050257255.1 Betaproteobacteria bacterium
CAAAAGGCGATCAGGCTCGCCGAGGAGTCGGTCTGCCCGGTGTGGGCGATGGTGAAAGGCAACGCGGAGATTGTCGCCGAATATAAGATTATCACATCTTAAACCGGGCAACCCAACCGGGGCCGGCACTTGGCGAAGAAGAAAAGAGTCCGGCCGGCAGATGCGATCCCTGCCGGTGTTTTCCGTTTCATAATGCTTACAGGCATTGGGACATTGCCCTTCCGGTCTGAGCTCTCCGGCTTGACAGAGCTCTCCGGCGGTCTTGACATTGCGGCTCAGATGATGCATTATTGGCGTCTGGCAAACACCCGGTCGAGGTGTCTTTGCCGTCATCCTTATCATAAGTGCGGCAAAGCGGGGGGCCGATGACACAGCAGGAGCGTTTTATAGAAGACCTGAAGTGGAACCAGCTGATGGTCGCGGTCCGCACCGCGACACCGGAAGACGCCTATCAAGCCGCGGCTGCCTGCGTGGAAAGCGGGATCCGTTTCATCGAGATCACCTTCACGGTGCCGGGTGCCGCCGAGGTGATGCAGCGGCTCAGCAAGGACGAACGTGTCGTAGTCGGGGCAGGCACAATTCTCTCCGTTGATGACGCAAAAACGGCGCTCGCTGCCGGGGCCTCGTATCTGGTGAGCCCCCATCTCGATGAGGCGGTGGTGCAGTTCGCAAAAAAGGAAGGCGTTGTCTCGATCCCCGGGGCGTCCACGCCGACGGAAATATACCGGGCCTATAAAGCGGGTGGGGACATCATAAAGCTCTTCCCCTTTGTCGAGCTCGGCGGCCTTGCCTTCCTCAAGGCGGTCAGGGGGCCGTTGCCCTTTGTTAAGTATATGCTCTGCGGCGGGGCGAACCTCGACAACGTCTCGGCCTACCTTGCCGCCGATGCCGCGGGGATCCTCATCGGGACCGCCATCATCAGGCGCGAGCTTGTGGCAAAGAAAGACTGGAAGGCAATTGCCGGACTGGCGGGAAGCTTTGTCAGGAAGGCGGAGGAGTTTGCGGGGACAAAGGTATGACTTCACTTGAACGGGCAAATCAGGTGTAATTGTCCGTTGTTATTCGCACCGTTATCTTATGAAGAATTTTATTTAGGAGGCACCACCTCATGTTTCGTCCACAGATTAAGGTCCTCGACTGCACGGTCCGGGACGGCGGCTTGATCAACCAATGGCAGTTCAGCGATGATTTCGTCAGGAAGGTCTTTATCGCCCTCTCAAAGGCCGGCGTCGATTACATGGAGGTCGGGTACAAGTCCTCGGAAAAATGCTTTTCCCGGTCCGAAAACGGCCCATGGAAGTTCTGTTCCGAAGACGACCTGAAGCGGGTCATCGGCGACATCGATACGCCCATGAAATTGTCCGCCATGGCGGACATCGGCCGCATCGAGCACGAAGACATCCCCAAAAAGAGCGAGAGCGTCCTCGATATGATCAGGGTGGCCTGCTATGCGAAAGAGGTCGACAAGGCAATCAGCCTGGCCCACCACTGCATGGAGAAGGGCTACGAGACGACGATCAACCTCATGGCGGTCTCAAAGGTCCTCGAAAAGGACCTCGACGACGCCCTCGACGACCTTGCAAAAAGCGACGTGCCGGTCATCTATCTCGTGGACAGTTTCGGCGCGCTGTATTCGGAGCAGATCCACTTCTTTGCGAAAAAATACATGGCCGCGCTGCCCGGAAAGGAGCTCGGCATCCATATGCACAATAACCAGCAGCTTGCCTTTTCGAACACGATCGAAGGGATCATTGCGGGAATCAACCGGCTCGACGCGACAATCTACGGAATGGGGAGGGGAGCAGGCAACTGTCCCCTCGAGCTCCTGCTCTCGTTCCTCAAAAACCCGAAGTTCGATATTACGCCCATCATCGAGATCATCCAGGAAATCTTCATCCCCATGAAGGCGAAAGTCGAGTGGGGATACCATATCCCGTACATGATCACCGGCATCCTGAACGAACACCCCCGCAGCGGCATGAAGGCCATGGCCGCGAAGAAGCTCCCTGATCTCAGAAAGTTTTACGAAGAACTGAGGGACGGCACTCCCCTCGATTAAAATAAGGAAGGCGGGCGAAGCATCCCGCCGGCCTTTAACTACGCTGCCTCACGAACCGTTTACCCGCCGAGATACCTCCGGTGAAGTCACGCTCCGATGTATCGGCCGGTACCACCGAAACGGTGTTCTCTTCATACCTGGTTTCTGCTGATCCCTTCCAATCGTAGGGCAGGCATGAGACAGGATCTGGACCTTTCACTCGATCTGCTCCCTTCCTTTTTTCTTTTTGCTCTTTTTTCTTGCCTACCGTTATTCCTTTTGATATATTACGCTTATGCCCCGCAAAAAAGTCGACCATACACACGCAAAAGCCGTCTCCTCTCCCGGCTTTCACGGCCGCATCTGGATTGACGGACCGGAGGGCACATTTATAGGATATGGACGCGTTGTCCTGCTCGAACGGATCAGGGAGCATGGCTCCATCACGAAGGCGGCAAAATCGATGCAGATGGCCTACCGTCACGCCTGGGATCTCGTCGACTCCATGAACCGTCAGGCGAAAAAACCTTTTGTCGAAGTTGCTACCGGCGGCAAGGGCGGCGGCGGGGCCCGGGTGACCGAAGAGGGGGAAAGGGCGATTGCTCTGTTTTGGCGATTCCACGCTGATTTTCAGAAATTCCTGAAGCAAGAAGAAAAAAAATTGACATAATCGCTTTAAGCCGCGAGTGCTGTGGCAGAAGCATTCTCTAATTCTCAGGAGGTAGGTTATGAAAGGTCTCAGGTTTCTCGTGTCTTTGATCATATTATTCGCAGTCACACCGTACGCCACAGCTGAAACACGGATCCGCTGTGCGTCGACCACAAGCACCCAAAACTCGGGACTCTTTGAATACCTGCTGCCGCTGTTCGAGCAGAAGACGGGCATCAAGGTGGACGTCGTTGCCGTGGGCACCGGAGCGGCCATTGAGATCGGGAAGCGCGGCGATGCCGATTTTGTATTCGTGCACGCGAAGGAGCAGGAGCTGAAGGCCGTCGAGGAAGGTTACTTTGTGAATCGTCACGATGTCATGTATAATGATTTTCTGATCATCGGACCATCGAATGACCCTGCAAAAATCAAAGGTATGAAATCAGCAACCGATGCTTTCAAGAAAATCGCCGAAGCAAAAGGGATATTCGTTTCGCGCGGGGACAAGTCCGGCACGCACACGAAGGAGCTTGCTATCTGGAAGAAAGCCGGAATCGAACCAGCCGGCCAGAAATGGTATCTTGAGGTCGGCCAGGGCATGGAGAAGACGCAGCGCATCGCCGATGAGAAGCGCGCCTATACGCTCACGGACCGGGGAACCTGGCTGGCCACGAAGGACAAAGACAAGCTCGATATGGCCGTCGTTCTGGAAGGAGACCCCGTACTCTTTAACCAGTACGGCGTGATGGCCGTGAACCCGGAGAAGTTCAAGACCGTTAAATATAAAGAAGCGATGGAGTTCGTGAACTGGATCATTTCGCCTGAAGGTCAGAAGGCCGTTGCGTCCTTCAAGGACAAAAACGGCAACCCGCTGTTTATTCCGAACGCCAAATAACGAGATGTAATACCGGCACGGACCGATGCGGAATATGCGAGCTGATACCCCCAAGTATTCCTCCCCGCACCGGTCCGTGCCCTCTGTCTATGGACTCAATTGCTCAGGGATTTTTCCAAGCCGTTAAGCTGATCCTACATCTTAATCCCGATCTTGTCGGCATTATCGTCCTGTCCCTTAAGGTGTCCGGTTTTGCCCTGATCGTCGCAACCGCACTCGGCCTGCCTGCAGGTGCCGTCCTCAGCCTCACGAAGTTTCCCGGACGGGGCCTTGCCGTCAGCATTGTGAACACCTTTATGGGACTCCCGCCCGTAGTGGTTGGTCTTTTCGTCTATCTTCTTCTTTCACGAAAAGGCCCTCTTGGCTTCATGGGTTTGCTGTACTCACCGTCTGCCATGGTAATCGCCCAGACCATCCTTGCCGTGCCGATCGTGACTGCGCTCTGCCACTCGGCCATCGTGAGCGTTGATCCGCTCATCAGACAGGCTGCCCGCACCCTCGGCGCAACGCCACTGCAGGAAACAACAGCCATCATCCGCGAAGCGCGCTACGGCATTCTCTCCGCGGTCATTGCCGCATTCGGCAGAGTCATGGCCGAGGTGGGCTCCATCCTGATCGTGGGCGGCAACATCGCCGGCTACACGCGGGTCATGACCACGACCATCGCACTCGAAACGGACAAAGGCAACTTCGAGCTTGCCCTGGCGCTGGGCATCATCCTGCTGGCCATTTCCTTCTTTGTCAACTCGGCCCTGCACGCTGTCCAGAGAAAGGGGGCTGTGCAGAGCGTATGAAGTTGTCCGTTTCTCATATCACAAAAGCCTATGGCGGAAAGCCCATTCTCACGGATTGCTCCGCAAAGTTCGACGGTCAGGGCACCTATGTCCTCATGGGCCCGAACGGCTGCGGCAAATCCACCTTCCTCCGGATCTGCGCGCTGCTTGAAAGACCGGACAGCGGCCGGCTTTTATTCTCATCAGGACAGTACCCCCACCGGCTCGACCTCTCGCTCAGGCGGCGCATAACCCTCGTACTTGCGCGGACCGGCGTTTTCAACACGACCGTATTCAACAATGTGGCTTACGGACTCGGCATCAGGGGTGTGCAGCACGCAGAACTGGAGCGGCGAGTGATGGACGCCCTTTCCTTCGTCGGACTGCAATCTAAAGCGAACCAACGCGCCCTCACCCTCTCAAGCGGCGAAACCCAGCGCCTGGGAATTGCCCGGGCGCTCGTCATCCAACCCGAGATCCTTTTTCTCGACGAGCCCACGGCTTCGGTCGATCAGGAGAATACCGAGCTCATCGAATCCATCATCTCGGCCATGAAGAAAGACGGCCGCACCACCGTGATCATGACCACGCACGACCGCGAACAAGCGGAGCGGCTGGCTGACGTGCTGATGTTCATCAAGAATGGAAGAATCGAGAAACAGCACGGCGCGCAGGCCCGCTAAAAAACGGTTATCATGCGGAACAGAAGCGATCCTCTCCGGAAAAGCGGCGATGACTCGATCCGCTGATGACTCTACGTAGTTCGCTCTCCCCTGAGTGACTTCTTCAGGATTCCCGGTTTTTCTCATCACCTGAAATATCTTCTTGACAAACACGGCAAATTCAGATATTACTTACTTATCTGATTATCCTGATTATACGGATAATCCACTCGGGGGGTTCTAATATGCTCAAAAAAAATGGAAAGGCGTCTGCGGCGGGCTCGTTCGGCAGGAGCGCAAGCTGTTGCGCGGTCGAGGCGTTGGTCACCGTGGACGAGCGGGGTCAGATGGTCCTTCCGAAAGAACTTCGGGAAAAGGCGGGCATCAAGGCCGGCGATAAATTGGCCGTAACGAGCTGGGAGAAGGATGGGAAGATCTGCTGCATCGCGCTCATCAAGGCTGGCAACCTTGAAACCATGGTCAAGGGAATGCTCGGCCCGGTGATGAAGGATATTCTGTAACGGCGAGGTGAGCGCATGCAGACCATACAAACCTTGAAGTTCGTGAAAAAAGTAGCGCCGCCCTGGTCTGTGGGATCAGTCTCTATCCCGGACGGGTCGGTGTTAAAAATTTCTTCCGACTGGACACGCGCAGATTACTGGGGCATGGTCAAGAGCAGGGTCGGCGCTTTCCGCATGAACTACGCCGTGGCGCCCGGGCTCTACGCCGTCGGTGAACCGGCGAAGGAGTCCGATGTTTTCGTGACCGCCAACTATAAACTTACCTTTGATACCCTCCGGCGGGAACTCAAGGGACTCAATGCCTGGATTATGGTGCTGGATACGAAGAGCATCAACGTCTGGTGCGCCGCGGGCAAGGGAACCTTTGGAACCGATGAAGTGATCCGGAGGATCGCAGCGACGAATCTGGACAAGGTCGTCTCCCATCGCAGACTCATCCTGCCGCAGCTCGGCGCAGTGGGCGTGAGCGCGAGTGCCGTTCAGAAAAAGACCGGGTTCAGGGTGCTGTTCGGCCCCGTGCAGGCGAGAGACATCCCCGCCTATGTTCGCACAGGTTATAAAAAGACGCAGGAGATGAGCACGATCAAATTCCCGTTGCTCGACCGGATGATCCTTACTCCCATGGAGATCAATCCGGCGATGAAAAAGTTTCCTTGGTTCGCGGGGGCCGTGCTGCTCATCTTCGGATTGCAGCCGTCCGGCATTCTTTTCAAGGAAGCATGGTTTAACGGGCTGCCGTTCCTGGTTCTCGGGCTGCTTTCAGTGTTTACAGGCGCATTTCTTACGCCGGTGCTGCTGCCCTACGTTCCCTTCCGGTCCTTCGCGATGAAGGGCTGGATCATGGGTCTGCTGTCGATGTTCGCTGCGATGCCGTTGTTGGCGGGCACTCTTCGACACGATGCGCTGCTGGCCGCTTCAAGCTGGCTGTTCTTCCCTGCGGCTACATCCTACATAGCCCTCCAGTTCACGGGCTCGACCACTTTCACCGGCATGACGGGCGTCAAAAAGGAGCTCCGGATCGGCATTCCGGCCTATCTGGCTGCTGCGGGCCTGTCGTTCATCCTCATGATCGTGTACAAGTTCAATGAATGGGGGCTCATATGAAATACCTTGCCGATGCGACCACGCTGAACTATACTCCTGAGAAATGCGCGGGTTGCGGCAAATGTGTTGAGGTCTGCCCGCAAGGCGTTTTTCTGATGCGCGACAAACGTGCAGAGATCACGGATAAGGAGCTATGCATGGAATGCGGCGCCTGTGCCCTGAACTGCGATTTCGGCGCCCTCTCCGTGAACTCCGGCGTGGGCTGCGCCGCGGCTCTTATCAACAGCATGATCACCGGCGGCGAACCGTCCTGCGGCTGCAGCGATACAACGGCCGGCTGCTGCGGATAGCATCGTAGCACAAGTAAACCTTATCCAGGAAATGGGAATAGCTGATCGCTTGCTCCCGACATCAGCACATAGTAAATCACTTTGAGGAGACATGGCGTGATCATCTCGGTCATTCTCGGGCATCCAAGCAAGGGAAGCTTCAATCATGCCATTGCAGATGCCGTTATCGCGACGCTTGCGGACAATGGTCATCATGTTCTATTTCATGACCTCTACGCCGAGCGATTCGACCCCGTACTCCCGACATCCGAGTTGATGAAGAATGCCGAATTACATCCGCTGATAAAAAAACACTGCGATGAGATCGCGACCGCAGAGGGCATCGTGATCATCCACCCGAACTGGTGGGGCCAACCGCCTGCAATCATGAAGGGATGGATCGACCGGGTGATCCGGCCGGGTGTAGCGTATGAATTTCTGGAAGGAGACAGCGGCGAAGGAATCCCCTGCGGCCTGCTGAGGGCAACGGCCGCGGTTGTCTTTAACACATCCAATACGACCGAAGAACGTGAACGTGCCGTTTTCGGCGATCCCCTCGAAGCGATCTGGAAGAATTGCATCTTCGGCCTCTGTGGAGTCGCTAATGTGCACCGGAAAACGTTCAGCGTGGTTGTGACAAGTACGGAGATGAGAAGAGAGTCCTGGCTGCAGGAGGTGCGAGAGCTGGTTGATTGCGTATTTGGAAAGCCCTGACCATGCCGCACTGCGAACTGTTCTGAAAAGGTTGGGCCAAATACTTTTTTTACTTTTTCCGGGGTGAACTGAATAAAGACCGGGAAAAAACTCAAAACATTCCGCTCGTCAGCAAGGCATTTTTCATTTCGATCATTCTGTCATTGAGACAAAATGCCTAACTCATGCAGTTTGAACACATCTTGGAACATTCTTCATGACCACCCGCCGAACCCCTTGCTATTACCATCTGCATTATCATCTAAAACTGAACGCCTTCCGATCAAGGAATCACTCGCTTTTACTGCCACCAATTACGTAGGTAGGGTGAATGGCATGTATGATTATTGCAGCTCTGGCCGTCATATTGTAAATAATTCAATATCGTTGCCGACGCCGTTCCTGCCGAAATGACGGGTGAGTTCAAGCCGGTAAAATGATTGACAGCCAGTTTGTTGAAATCATGACAAGCATCGCAAAGATAGCCCTGGCTAATAACATGATAAAAGTGCTTGCCGGAAGAGTAGCTGTTATATTCCGTTGTCCCGTAGATGTGACATGCCGAACATTCTGCATAATCATATTGCGGGCTATCGTATACATTGATGGACCCGGTATACCAGTCCGGCGTCTGCGCGGGCGAGGACTGCGGTGGATTCATTGATGCTTCATTGGGTGCCTGCGTTCTCGGACCACCATGGCAGATTATCTCCGAGCAGGTCTTCGAGGTAGTATTAAATGACGCAGTCCCCGTTTTTGCATTATAGATCGCATCAAAAGTTACTTCGACGGTTCCGTTGCTGTGCTGATCGCACGACCTGGCATGACAGGTTGCGCACGTGACGTTGCTCAGCTGCATATGCTTCGCGTGTTTGCCGGCTACATTCGGGTACGCGGTGCCGTTCGGTGGTATTCCGTGGCAATAATTACACTGATTTGAATTGGGAATCGGATTGTGGCACTGCGTGCACGAAGGTCCGCTTTGCGACACACCCCCAAGATTCGCACCATGACATGCGGCATTAGCACAGCCTGCGGTTCCGTTGGTATATGCATAACTTCCATGGCTTGAGCACGCGTCTCCGAGCCATGCGGCCGGATGAATCTGCGTCACTCCTCCCATATGGCAGCTTGTGCATGACGGGCCGCTGTTAGCGACGCCCGTCAGCGATGTCCCGTGACAATACTGGTTTGCACAGGCACTGGTCCCGTTCGCAATCACATAGGGGCCGTGAGTGCTATACACGGGAACCCAGTCTGCCGGATGTCCAGCTGTGAGTCCTCCCAGGTGGCATGCTGTGCAGGATGGGCCGCTGTTTAGAACGCCGGTTAACGAGAGACCGTGGCAGTACTGGTTTGCACAGGCACCGGTCCCGTTCGCTGTCACGTAGGGCCCGTGCGTGCTGTATACCGGATTCCAGTCTGTCGGATGGACTGAACTGGGGCTGCCCAGATGGCATGACGTGCAGGAAACTCCGGAAATCCCGCCTTTAAAATCAGCACCATGACAAGTCGAACACGCGGCAGGATCAGTCTTGGCCGCTGTCATATGTGCAGCCGGAAGCCAGCCTCCAGCGTGATGTCCCGTGTCCGGATTGATAGGCGACTGATCGTTTCGTTCGCTGCCGCAGCCGCCAAGGGATATAAGAATCATAAATAAACAAACAGAAAACACCTGAATTGTTTTTATTTGTGGCATACCAGGCTCCTCTCGTCATTCAGACTGACGTGGCACTCGAAGATCTATTTTCGTTCAAATCACAACTCTGAATATTGTTCTGATGGGACGGGGAAAATATGGCCCCAATAATAGCGAAGGGACTTAGTTCTGTCAACTGTCAATTATCACTATCCAAAAAGCTCCTTGACATTATCCTGCTTTTGCTCAATACTGTGAACTGTCCTGCCGGTTTTTTCTGAAAGACACCGGCGGGTTTTTCTTTGTGCAGGCGAGCACGTTATCGCGGGGCTCCTTCATTACAGACATGGGGAACGTGAGCGATGATGACAATTGTAAAAAAGCTCATTCTTGCATTGTGCGTGATCGGAGCCGCAGCCTCCGCTGCCGGAGCTGTTGAAGTATCCGCCGGTATTTCCACGGACATACCGCTCGTACCCGAGCGCCGCAAACCTCAGTTCTCAACCCACTTCGCCTACGCCGTCTTCCCCTATCCCTACAGTCTTCCCGGCATCGGCAAAGGACTCAGTCTCGTCGGCGGCGCCATGAATATTGCGGACACCTACATGGACGCTTACGGTATGCTCTTCACCGGAGACGTGCGGGGAGGCGCCCTCGGCGTTGCTGATATCCACCTCATCCCCCGGACGCTCATCCTTGATGTCGGGTACGGCACGGTCAGCGAAGCAACGATCCAGAGCTTCAGCCAGCGGGGCATGAACACGGAAAAAAACGATTACCGGCTGATCGAATTCGGCGACACGGAATACTACGGCGGCCGCATGACCGCCACATTCTTTGACCGCCGTTTCGAGGTCTACGGGGCCTGGTATGAAGGGGCTATGAAACTAAAAAGCATCAGGGACAAGGACGGCAACATCATCGTCGAAGCGCAGAACTCTCACCGCGAGCGCGGCCACAACACGCTGTTCGGGACCCGCCTCGACCTGACCGACGATTATGCAGACCCGCGGAGAGGCTTCCGAATCGACGTGACCCGTACGCAGACTCCGCCGCGGGATTCGGGGCCGGACTATTATGTAATGGACTACAACACGACAGCCTACATTCCAATCGGCAGGCGCAGTACCTGGGCGTTCAATTTCCTTCGTTCGGACGCGGTCGTTACCCGTCAGGGAGAGACGGACCGTGCGAAGCTCAAACTGGAGCAGGGGTTGGATTGCAGTACAGCTACAGACCCTGTATTATGCGAGCAGGTGATCGACAACATGATCGCGAACAACAGGTACGGCACCGCCACGCAACTCGGCGGGTTCAGCCGTCTGCGGTCCTATCCCCAGGGCCGTTACAAGGGGGCGCATACGATGTTCTATGGTACGGAGTTCCGATGGAACCTGACCGACGAACGGACGCCCTTCAACATCTTCATCATGAAGGACGTCCGCACCTCGGTCCAGATTGCGGTCTTTTACGAGAATGGCAGCACTGCCGACCTGCGCAGCGATCTCGGCAAGATCTGGCGGGACACCTATGGCTTCGGCCTCAGGGTAGTTACGGCGTCGGGCGTGGTCCTTCGCGGCGATTTTGCCTTCGGCAGAGAGGGGTTCGAGCCGGAGATCTTCATCGGCTATCCCTGGGAAATATAGCAGAGCATGCCTGGAAACGATGGGGCGCGTGGAGCGCTAAGCGTATTGCCCAGCTGCATGTCCCGAGGCCCACGCCCAGTGCAGATTGTATCCTCCGAGGTGGCCGGTCACGTCCAGCACTTCGCCGACGAAGTACAGTCCGGGCGTTGTCCCGGCCTCCATGGTCTTCGACGAGATCCCCCCCGTGTCGACCCCGCCTGTCGTGACCTCAGCCCTGCCGTAGCCCTCGGTGCACGCGGGCCTGATCTCCCAGGCGTGCAGCAGGCCCCCGATCAGGCGCAGGTCCTTGTCGGAATACTGGATGACCGGCTTCGACGGTGCGATACGTTCGCACCATGTTTCGGCAAAGCGTTTCGGGAAAAAACGGCCGAGGAGCGTCTTTAGTTCCCTCCTGCTCGTGCGCGCTTCGGCCAAAACAGCCCCGATGTCCGCGTCCGGGACAAGGTCGATCAAAAGTGATGTCCCCTTGTTCCAGTACGAAGAGGCCTGAAGCGCAGCCGGGCCGCTCAGGCCCCGGTGCGTAAACAGTATGTTCCCCCTGAACGTCCTGCCTTCGCACGTGACGGCAACGTCTAGAGAAATCCCGGCCAGAGGGCGGAACAACCGCTGATCGTGCGTTGAAAACGTGAACGGCACGAGGCCGGGCTTGAGCTCCGTGACCGTGAGCCCGAACTGCCGGGCGAGGTCATGCCCGAAGCCGCTTGCACCGAGGCCCTGGTAGGAAAGGCCGCCTGTGGCAATGACCAGGCTGTCGGAGAAGAATGTCCCCTGGTCGGTCGTCAGGATGAACTTCTCTCCCCTGCGCACCTTCCTCACACCGCACTTCACCCGGACCTCGACGCCGGCCTTCGCGCATTCCTTCTCGAGCATTGCCACGATGTCCCTCGAGCTCCTGACGCAAAAGAGCTGGCCCGCTTCCTTTTCGTAATAGGCGACGCGGTGTTTCTTGAGGAGCGCGAGCATGTCCTGCGGCGTGAACCGCGCGAGCGCAGACCTGCAAAAGTGCGGATTCCCGGAGAGATAGTGCTCAGGCGTCACATTGAGGTTCGTGAAATTGCACCGGCCCCCGCCGGAGATGAGCACCTTCTGGCAGACCCGCTCCGCGTGATCCAGCACCAGCACCGAGCGGCCCCGCTTGCCGCATTCGATCGCGCAGAAAAGTCCCGATGCGCCCGCTCCGATGATGATGACGTCTTTTTTAATGGGAACAGCAGCATGATCAGAAGGCATGGGCGATACTATACCGAAGGATGGGAAAAAAACCAAGGAGAAATCAACTTTTTGTTCTTTTCCGTCGTTTCAATTCACAAGAAGAAGGAAACTCACCATGGAGGCACCGAAAGCGGTTCAATAAAATGATTCCAAAGACCTTGGATTCATTACCCGTGAAAAAGGCGGCGATTGTTCGCTCATTTCAGCGACATTCAGGACAGCGGCTTCAAGTCGTTGGCTGAAGGCCAGCAAGTGCAGTTCGACGTTGTCAGCTCACCCAAAAGCCCCCAAGCAGTCTGTGGGAGCGAACGACAAAAGCTTAGCATCCATGCTTCTTATCTCATGATCCTGAAAACGGCAGTTGGACGCGGATGAACGCAGATTACGCAGATAAAACAAAATCTTTAGATTAAATCGCGACTCACCTGTTGGGTGATTCTTTTTCGAAGTTCAAAATCATTTTTTG
>JBLMWN010000149.1:0-4978 GCA_050257255.1 Betaproteobacteria bacterium
AGTGGTCGAGCAGCGGCAGCGTTCCGAGAAATTGATCAAATCCATCAAGATCGACGCCGTATTTCCCGACTCGATGCGGTCCATTGATGTCCACGTGCGAGAGTGTGCCCGTCTTCTGACCGTCGAGGCTCGTAAGCTTGAAACCCTTTCTTTCGCCGTGCGACCGTATCTCATCGGTATAGAATCCCGAAGGACTGTATTCCCGAAGCTCAGCTGCAAGCTTCTTTATGAGCGTGGTCTTGCCGCTTCCCGGCACGCCGGTAATAAATATATTCTTGGCCACGCTCGTCATGGTCGTTCGATCAGGCGCTGAAACCGCTTTGCGTCACGGAGCATGGTGAGATTGTTGAAAAAGACATAAACCGCCTTCCGGTCGATCATGCCGAGAAGCTCCCGCAGGTCTTCTTCGCTGTAGCGGTACCGGAGGTTGTATCCCGGCCTTCCATGGAGCCGGAAGTAGCGGACCCTGCCGTGCATCGGCTTTGTCTTGAAAGGATCGACGCAGTGGACCAGGTCAAGATCGCTGCAGATTCGCTTGATATCCTTGTCATGCCATTCTCCACGCGGTTCCCAGCAGAGTGTGTAGTCCCTTCGGTCGATCGTCTTGAAGAATGTCCGGAGATTACGTTTGTTGTCCAATGAAGGCGCGAAGCTCGAAGGACTTTGGAAGAGGATCATCTTCGCATCGAGGGTCTGAGCGACCATATCGACGACCTCCCAGGCTGCGAAGACTTCTTCGGACGGCCGGAAGGAACCGTATCGGCTCTTCTTTGCACTGGGTATCGCGGCCCTCAGTTTCCGGTAGGTGGGACTGGACGGTTCATGGGTGATCAACTGCCATGCCTTTACAGCGAACTTGAACCCTGTGGGCGCGGCCTTCCTCCACTTCTCATACTTCTCGATTCTTCCCGGCCGATAGAACGTATCCTGGACCTCGACCACGCCGAAGTCACGGTAGTAATTATTCTGCGACTCTGACCATCCGCAGCATCCGATTTTGATCCTGGCATCCCGGCGCACAAAATGTCCCCCCACCCGTGATTTTATGTTTTACGCTTCCACGCGTACTGTTCGTTCACCGATCGATGGAGCTTGAACGGTCTGATGCAGTCACTCAAACGTTCTCCAAGGATTTCTATCTTGTTCAGATCAGCCTCACCAATGCCCTGTTCAGCGCAGTAATGCAGATATCCGACATCATGAAAGTTAACACCCATGATCTCACAGGCAACCCGGTCCGCTGAGAGTGCGTCAATGCTCGCGACGCCCAGTCCCAGATAAACCGGATCGCCGCTTGTCGGACCGTCTCCCTCCATGCCTTCAAAGCCATCGATCACCGCCAAATCCGTCCGGATGCGTCCCGCCAGTCCTGCAATAATAAGGTTCGTTTGTCTGACTCCCTGGTGTACGGCTTTTTTATCTTTTCCCACGATGCTCCCCACGGCCATGTTTTTGACAGACAAGGTCACAACGACGGTATCATGCGTCTTCATTTTGGCTGCCGAAATGATGAAACTATCCTGGTCCAGTAACAGGCTGGAGAGCCTCACGGCAATCGTCTTCTTATGCCGGTCAATGATCGAATACGTCTCATACGGGCCCTTGTTCAAGTCGATGAGTTCTACCTTATACTCCTGAAAAAGGCGCATGTAACCGAAGTTCATAAAGGCCTCTTGGGTGTCGTAGCACGCCGCCTCCGCAATCACGATTTTGTCCCGGTAAATACCCGAAAGAAAATCAAGGATGCCCCGTATCTGATCCACATGGCTCGATGCGAGCTGTATTGTCGAGGAAACCAAGTTGGGTTTGATTACGGGCCGCCTGGATCCCAATCCATTTTTAATGTCATCGGCAATGAGATCGAGGGACCTCCTCGCTATTTCTCTCCTAGCGTCGCCTTTTATTAATGATACCCGCGGCATATGATTGTAGCCCAGTTTGTCATTCCGAGCGCAGTGAAGAATCTCCTTCTTCAGACCGTTGCCAAACCATTTGTTTCGCTAAATCTCTTCTCAAGAGGATACGACAGCGTTAAAAAAGCTCCTGTTAAAATATTTTCTTCAACTGCTTAGCCAGCTCCTCAGGCAGGTTGAATATCAATTCCGACTGAAGCATTTTCTGCAGAAAGTAGTCATCATTCCGGTAGTTGGGATAGAGATTCTGTCGGCTGATGATTTTAAAGATGCAGAGGAAACCTTCGGTCCCGGCGCTTTGCCGGACGGAAAAAAGCGTGAAGTTGAAACTCAAATGACCGAGACCCTCGTAAAAAAGAAGGACCCGCGAGATGCCGTAGGAGAGGTCTGTGAGGTCCTCGCCTCGAAGCATTGCGAAGTCGCATTCTTTCTCATGAATGGCCATGATTTCGTTACTTCCCATGGGCGAGAAGGCCGCAATCCAGCGCCAGCGGTTTTGTTGATCAATAAAGCGTTCGCCGGCCTTATTTTCTTCTGTGACCAGGTCATCAAAATAGGTCGATCCGTATTTTTCGCGGTGCAGGCGTCCGGCGTTCAGCATCCGTGCATGATAGGAATAGGCTATGGGAGTGACCAGCATCTGCAGGTGAGGATGCACCAGGCTTGCGCCTGCCGGAAGGAGATAGTTGGCGCAGAGAGTCGTAAAGACCGCAGATGCATCCGTGCGGTATACTGACCTGAGAAACTCCTGCGCGGCCTCGATGCCGTCCACGAGCAGCCGGGGCGTGAATTCCGAGAGTTTCAAGAAGTGCTTGCCGCTGAGCGCAATGACCGGATGATACGCTCCCACCGAGAAAAGGTTGGCAAAAAGTACGGCCTCCCCTATCCGTATTCGCCCCTGGGAAAGAAAATCGGCCGGATATCGGGCGGTCTTGTGCAGAACATTCTCGCCGCAAAAGATGCAACTCCCGGCGTTTTCTTCTGCGAGCCTCTGCACCAGTTCCGGATCGTTTTTCCCGAAGAAGGCTTTTGCCTTATCTTTCAGGTATGGATTATAGATGCTCGTATCTCCCAGGAGCGGATCCTTGCGCACTTCCACCCGATGCTCTTCCGAAGCAAAGTTGTTGAAGGGGTTCAGGATCGTAAATGTTGACGAAATTTTCTCAAAGGCAATTTTGCCCATCGAAGCCTCCTGTTCAGTCCGAATGCAAAGAGTCCATAAGAGGCCGGTAGTATGCTTAGTGTAGCCCCCTCCGTCAGGAGGGGAGGCTCCCTATAATACAATAACGCGACCTCCCGCGGTTTACGGCGCATTCCCCGGCCGGAGCCGGGCGGGTTGCAAGTCGCGGGATTCCCCACTTGAAGCATGCGTCATCCCTTCAATAATATTCCCATCAACCTTTCGGCATACTGTCTGCCAGCTGCGTCATCCGTCACAATCTCGATGTCCTCGGGACGTGATGCGCCCAGACCGAGTTCAACGGCCCTCGAAATCTGTTCCTGTTCGAAGATCTTTTTCTCCATGATGGCCTTGTTGCTACCAAGTTCTTTTAAAATCGACAACCCGACTGCGTCAATCGCGATCCGATCCGTGCCGGCAAGGATAACGTTCCCCTGTTTCACTGGGCCATGCGAAGGGCCTCGGTCCACAAAAGCATCGATGCCATCCAGCAGGACCAGAGAAGGCCGGTAGGCCGTGTTGATCTCGGCGATCATCTTGCGCATGCTCAGAAAGGAGGCATGGAGCTCCCTCATGTTCTTCTTGCTGGTGACGCCCACAGAGAGCTTGAGCGACATGGTGAATATTCCGCCATAACCGTGCGTCTTGAGGCAGCAGGTCGTGACTATGCAGGGTGAATCAACCACGGGTTTGGCGACGAGAAAGCCGTTCCGCCAGTTGCTCCCTTCGGGCTGAAACCGCACCCATGCATTCTGCGGCAGAGCCTCGAAATTGATGATGCGAACATCGTGTTGTTTACAGAGCTCGTAGATTCCCTTCTCCCGCATTACGTCGGCAGTATCGGGAGGCCCGCTCCGCTCGCCAAGGGTAATGCTTTTCGTGCCCATTGACTTGAGCTTTAAAATGAGGTGAGAGAGCGTGTCATTGTGAGTCGAGCCGGGGAACGGGTCTGCAGTATTGAAGTTCGGTTTGAGCAGGACGTCCTTGCCTTTAGCAGGATTGATCATAAGGAGATCGACGGCTCTCCCGATGCCCGCTGCCCTGTCGCGGGTCTTGATGAGTGACACCCTTGTCTTATTGCTCTGCTTTTCCATGTTCATCGATTTGGCCACACCCTCCGCTCCTTCTCCTCCGATCATGGCCATGACAGCACCTGCTGCAATGGTTATCAGGAATTCTCGCCTGTTCATACTTTACCTCTGTTTACCTCAGTTCGGCATTTTTCTCATCATCACGTTGGGACACCGATCTTATTTCTGCACGCGTTGCAGAACCCCGGCGCCTTCACGTCCGTGTCCCTTAGGCTGTTCGAGAAATGCATGATACACTTATGGTCAGGGCAGTGGCCGAGACCGCAGGTATGGCCCAGTTCATGGATCGCCTCTTTTGCGGCCCTCAGGAGAAAGAGTTCCCTGTCCGGCTCAAGACCGTAGAACTCCTGCCGCAGCCGCGGGAGGGCGATAAGCGCGATCCGTGCCAGTATGTCCGCCTCTCCGAACACAAAGTTGAGTTCCGGAACATAGCAGTCTTCGTCAATCACGCCAAGAAGGAGTTCGTCCGGAGCCGGCTTCCGTACCTCCAGCACTTTCAACATTTTTGTAGAATGGTATTGTTTTCTTCGCGTATTATAAGTCTTTTGCGGCACCGGAAACAATCCGCCTAATACCGTCTCGCACCGGTATGTCTCTCGAATTGCGCGGGCAATAGAATCAAGCGTGTTCGAGTCGACCTCGCCGACCGGTATGATAAGAACTCTCCTCACAGCATCTCCTCATCAGGCGCGCCAAACGCTCCCCGCAGGGGAACGTAGAGCACTTCGCAGATGACCGTTCTCTCCACCCTCTTCTCCTTCTTGACGAGCAGGACGAGGTTCTGAATCCCCTGT
>JBLMWN010000150.1:0-3533 GCA_050257255.1 Betaproteobacteria bacterium
AGCGTACGTCACCGCCTTGCCTGCCGCTTTGGATCCGTCGGTGGCTACCAGAATTTTCCTGATCATCATTCGCCTCTTTTCTGTCCGACCGGCTTCCGCGCCCTCTGCCACGCAACCCGCGGTAAAAGGGTTTGCAAGCACGCCCTTGGATGGTTGATAGAGGTCGTCCCTCTGAATAAACTATACCGCTGAGATCCCTACTCTGCAAGCAGCCGAAGGAGCGTCCCCCATAATCCCCTTGACAGAAAAAACCTTCCGGCTAATCTTTATATTATCGACTTATCGACAGACTCGGTATAAAATGATATCGATTCGGTACCGCGGTCTTCCCGCAGGCGTAACAATGAAGAACGTCTTCATACTCATAACGGTGCTCGCGATCCTTTCCATTCCCGGCACCATGCTCGGTGCCCGCGCATTCCGCTACGGAGAGCAGAATACGGTACTCGGTAGCGTGGGGAGGTATACGGTAAAGGAAAACGAGTCTCTCTACGAGATAGCCCGGACATACAAGACCGGCTTCAACAAAATCGTCGCCGCGAACCGCGGAGTCGATCCTATTATTCCGGGAACCGGCACACGCCTCATCCTTCCCACCTCCTGGGTCCTGCCCGACATTATCCTAGATAGAGGCATCGTCATCAATATCTCGGAGATGAGGCTGTACTATTTTTTCGAAAAAAGAGGCGTTCACAGGGTGAGAACGTACCCCGTCGGCATCGGGGATCAAGGGGCCAGCACGCCCGTGGGGAAATTTAAGGTTGTCGAGAAGATAGAAAACCCGTCGTGGCGCGTTCCGGCGTCAATCAGAAAAGAACATCCGGAACTGCCAAAGGTGGTGCCGCCGGGGCCGGACAATCCGATGGGTTCTCACGCACTGCGGCTCTCCGGGGGAAAAATCCTTATCCACGGCACGGACGTACCGTGGGGCATCGGCAAGCGGGTAAGCCACGGGTGCCTCCGGCTGTACCCGGAGGACATTAAAGAGCTTTTTAGTCTCGTCCCGATCAATACACCAGTGACCATTATCCGTCAGCCGGTGAAGGCGGGATTGAGCCGCGGCAATGTGTATGTGGAGGTGAACAGAGACCCTGAGCGGAAGCGATATGATTATCAGGGGGCAGCGATGGACCTACTCAGGAAAAAAGGCCTCTCCGATCGTGTCAGCATGGAGAAGCTCCAAAAAGCGATACGCGAAAAGAAGGGGTACCCGGTTGACGTCTCGCTGCCGAAGTGACGCGGGGCCTGAAGAGAGCCAGGCCCCGAGGAGTTTTGCATCATTTTTCTGGCATCACTTTTTCTGCATAAGTTCGAATTGCTTGGCTGATTTCTGAGCAGCGGTCTCGGCTTTTTTCTCCGCAGCCTCTGCCGCCTTTGCGGCGGCCTCCGCCCTTGACGCGGCATCTTCTGACTTCTTCGCCGAGGCATCAGCTCGGGTTGCCGCGTCCTCGGCCTTCTTCACGCCGGCATCAATTGCCGCGGTGCCGGCTTGCTCGAGCTTGGTGATCCTGTCTTCGAGCGGAGTCATACGCGAGTCGACGTATTGCTTGGTCGCGCAGCCGTAGCCGAGGCTGAGGATAAAACCTGCCGCAATCACTGCCAAAAGCCTATTCATGGGTTCTCCTCCTTTCTTTATGATGTATTGTCCGTCTTCTCCTAAGGACGTTCAGGAAAAATATCCAGGAACACATTATGCAACATCCTGTTGCTATTGTTTGCACAACGCCCAGTGCGGATTATACGATAAGCTTAGCACGGTTTTTAAGACAGTCAATGTGATGGGACAAGTCAGGACTGCGGTAAAGCTTTGACCGCATTCCTTTCCCCCTAAGAACACCGCGTCGGTTGTTCGGTCCCGGCATCCTGCTCATAAAAAAAGAGATTGCTTCGGCTGTGGAAGCGAGGGACCGCGCCGCAAAGACGGCAAAAAGACTTTTTCAACAGGCCGGAGAGGCCTGATGCCTACTCTTTTCCCAGCTCCATCTTCAAGGACAAATAGCCCATGATATCCTTCAGGGAGATGATGCCTACCAGCCGGCCGCCTTCCACCACCATGAGCCTGCTGTTTTTTGTGCTGCCCATAAGAGAGAGGGCCTGCAGGGCGCCGACGCCTGGAGCGATGGTGTTCTCGCCAGAACATCGGTCCATCCGCTCGCCCACCGTTCTTTGGTCCCACTCCTCCTGCGGGATTTCCTTTACTCTCCTTGTCGTAATGCATCCCACGAGCATATTGTCCTCCATGACGGGAAACATCTTGAAGTGGTAGAGATAAATATAGTCTTCCACCAGTTTCCTGATGGAAATGGACGCAGGGGCGGTCACGGGCCGGGGATTCATGAATCGCTCCACGGTCTCCCCTTCCAGTGTCTTGCGGAATACGACCTGCTGGTAGGACGTGGCTGCCGCGAACCGGAGGAACATGCCGATCATGAACTGCCAGAGTCCCCCGATAAAGTTGCCGAGGAGGAAGCTCAGTGCGCCGACGAACATCAGGAAGATGCCGAAGCTTGATCCGATTCGCGATGCAATGCGTGTCGCCCGGCGCAGGTCTTTCTTCCAGTGCCATAGGGCGGCGCGCAATACCCGGCCGCCGTCAAGCGGGAACGCGGGGATCAGATTGAAGGCAGCCAGGACCCAGTTGATCGACGCGAGGTACGACAGGACGCCCTCCGCGGCGATGGCGGCCGAGGAGCCGGTCAGCGGAAATGCCGCGGCGTAGAACACAGCCCCGAGGGCCAGGCTGGAGAGGGGGCCTGCCGAGGCCATGAAAAACTCGACCTTCGGGCTCGGTGGCTCTTCTTCCATTTCCGCCACACCGCCGAAGATGAACAGGGTGATGCCCCGCATGGGAAGACCGAACCGTCGGGCAATGAGGGAGTGGCAGAACTCATGAAACAGGATCGAGAAGAATAGGCCCGCCGCACCGGCGATGCCCATCCACCAGTATGTCGCAGGGGCAAGGCCCTGGTAATAGTGCGGGAACAGGCCGACAGCCAGAGACCAGGTGACGAGCACGGCAAGGACCAGCCAGCTCGGGTCGGCGTGGACCTCGAAACCAAGGAGACGAAACAGTGTGATGCGCTTTCCGAACATTTTCCACCTCCCGCATGCAGAAGATGATCATGCGTCAGTTCTCCGGCACACAAACGCATGAAGCCGCGACAATATGCGGCTCTCTTCCTTGCTACCTTTATTATACATCAGGCGAAGAAGCCGGTTTTTTTCTGAATATTTCAAATGCCGGATTTCAGTATCGAGGGTATTCGGCTTCTTGCCCCCTTCTCATCATCCTTTTTTACCGGCTTGTCCAAATACCGGCTTGCGAGATATAATATGTCATTGGAATTTCGTTACTGAAACGATCGTAACACAAGGAGAGGAACATGAATAAACCTGTCAAAGAGCAGAGAAAAAAATTCGCCGTGCAATTGTCCACAGGAATCCGGGATGTTGGCAAAGTGAAATCGGCGCTGATGTTTGCCACCCTTGCACAGTACTCCGGCTGTGATGCGGTCGTCTATTGCGTTCAGGAT
>JBLMWN010000151.1:0-10873 GCA_050257255.1 Betaproteobacteria bacterium
GCTTAGCAGGCAGCTGCCTTCAGCCTCTCGGCCACCTCTCCGTTTAACTACCTTAGGAGTTCTGAGTATAACCTACTCTTTCGGTCTTTTCTGCTTTGACTCCGAACTCAAAACTATGAACTAAATTTTAGTTTATGGCGGAGAGAGAGGGATTCGAACCCCCGGAGCTTTCGCTCAACGGTTTTCAAGACCGCCGCCTTAAACCGCTCGGCCATCTCTCCGGCAGTGTATTGTAGATTGGGGATTGCGGATTTCGGATTTTCTCATCCGCATTCCGCAATTCGAAATCCGCAATTACGAATTCCGATCTCTCCGGACTATCTTCTCTATTCCGCCCATGTACGGCCTGAGGACTCCGGGGATAATCACGCTTCCATCAGGCTGCTGAAAATTCTCCAGGATTGCCACCACAGTCCGCCCGACCGCGAGGCCTGAGCCGTTCAGGGTGTGGACCAGCTCGGTCTTTTTGCTGCCCTCGGGCTTGTAGCGGATATTGCCTCGCCGTGCCTGGAAATCCTCGAAATTGGAGCAGGACGAAATCTCGCGATATTTGTTCTGAGCAGGAAGCCAGACCTCGATATCGTATGTCTTGGCCGAGGAAAATCCCATATCCCCGGTGCAGAGCACTATCACGCGGTACGCCAGCCCCAGCCGCTTCAGGACCTCTTCGGCATTGCGAGTGAGCTTTTCGAGCTCTTCGTAGGAATCATCGGGGCTCACGAACTTTACCAGTTCCACTTTGTTGAACTGGTGCTGCCGAATAAGCCCGCGTGTGTCCTTGCCGTATGATCCCGCCTCGCGCCGGAAACAGGGAGTATACGCCGTATAAAGCACCGGAAGGTTCTCTTCCGGCAGGATCTCATCCCGGTGAATATTGGTTACCGGAACTTCCGCTGTGGGGATCAGGTAATAGGCGCCGTTCTCAACCTTGAAGAGCTCTTCTTCGAACTTGGGGAGCTGGCCGGTCGCGGTCATGCTGGCCTTGTTCACCATGAACGGTGGCAACACTTCGAGGTAGCCGTGTTCCGAGGTGTGGAGGTCAAGCATGAAGTCAACCAGCGCGCGTTCGAGTCTGGCGCCCAAACCCTTATAAAGAGCGAAACGGGCTCCCGTAATCTTGGCAGCCCGGTCAAAATCGATAATATCCAGGAACTCGGCGATGTCCCAATGAGGTTTCGGTTCGAACGAGAACTTCGGCGGCTCTCCACCCTGCGGAGACCAGCGCCTGATCTCCACGTTGTCGTTCTCGTCTTTGCCGTCGGGAACCGAGCCGTGCGGGAGGTTCGGAATCGTGAGCAGGATGTTCCGCTGGGCGTCTTCAACCTCGCGGGTGCTGTTTTCAAGCACGGTGATCGTGTCACCGACCGCGCGCATCTCTGTAACCTTATCCTCTGCCGGTTTTCCGGCCTTCTTGAGCCGGCCGATCTCTTCGGACACGTCATTGCGTCTGCGCCTCAGGATTTCGATTTCCTGCTGTGCTGCGCGCCGCTTGGTGTCCAGCGCGAGAAACTCCGTCAAGTCAAGGTGCACGCCGCGTCGCGCCAGTCCGGCCTTGACCGCATCCGCATTCTCCCTGACAAACCGTAAATCGAGCATTTACAGTATCATTCTCCTCTACTGTTGTCAATAGCTTTTCTTGACAATCCTGTTTTCAAGCGCCTTGATCTTGATCTGAATGGCCTCGGGATTGGGGTATACCGGCTCGATTTCTTTGTAGATTGCAAGGGCCCCTTTCAGGTTGTCACCGAGCTCAAGACATTCGGCCAGGGCAAATTTCGCCTTTATCACAAGTTCTCTGTCTGCGTTCTGTTCAAGCGCTTTCCGGTAAAACTGCTCTGAGACGTCGAGCTCGCCTTTTGAGAAAGCCGCTGTGCCAAGCCGGAAATATGCGAGCCTTGACTGCGCGCCATTCGGAAATTCTGCTATTTGTCGCATCCAGGTCGACCTCGCCTCTTCTATCTTCCCGACACGAAACAGGCATTCGGCCACGCTGTAGAGGCTCTTTTCCCGAACCTCACGGTTTGAGTATCCGGCTGCTTTGTGGTATTCCTCGATAGCTCGCTCGTAATCGCTGTATCCCAGTTCGTAGATCTGGGCGATATACCACTGCGCATGGGGCGCCATATCGCGCTGCGGATAGGTCTTGAGCAGCAACCGCAGCGTCTGGAGCGCCTTATCAGTTTCACCAAGGTAGAGAAACTGCGTGACGCCCGCCCAGTAGAGCGCGTCATCCGCCTTCTGGCTGGAGGGGTGCTCTTTTACGAGCGCAAAATACAAGTTTACCGCGGTCTGATAATCACCGGCATTCCAGCGCTTGGTAGCGGCTTCATATTCGTCGCTCGCGGCCTTGTCAAAGACATCACAACCGGCCAGCGCGAGAGCTGTTCCGATCAAAAGTACGACGAAAAGCTTTTTCATGACGAGTTGCTATCCTGGCCCGCAGGCGGCTCAAGGGCGCTCTTCTCCGCCCCTGCTTCTTTCTCATCCTCTCGCTCAGCCACATTGGCGAAGCTTACAACCTTATCACCCTCATCGATGTCGAAGAGGCGCACGCCCTGCGTGTTCCGGCCCTGGACCGATATGTCCTTGGCCCTGATGCGCAGCACCTTGCCGTTCGTCGTGATGAGAATGATCTCATCTTCCTCGGCCACCTGGGCCATGCCGACGACGCGTCCGTTCTTCTCCGTTATCTTGATCGTGATAATGCCTTTGCCGCCCCGGCCCTGACTGCGGTAGTCCTCAAGGGTGCTGCGCTTGCCGTAGCCCTTCTCGGTCACCGTGAGGATTGTCGAATCGTCGCGCACGATCTCCATGCCCTTGACCTCATTGCCCTCTTCGAGCCGGATGCCGATAACGCCCTTACCGGTACGGCCGATCTCTCGCACATCGGTCTCGGAAAAACGGATCGACAGACCGTCGCGGGTGCCGAGGAACACATCGCGCGTGCCGTCGGTCACTTCAGCGGAGATAAGCTCGTCGCCCTCTTCGAGGGTAATCGCGATGATGCCTGACGGCCTCGGATGGCTGTAGGATTCGAGCTCCGTCTTTTTGATAATGCCGTTCTTCGTGGCCATGAGGATGAAACGCCCCGGCGTAAACGCGCGGATGGGAAGCGCCGCAGTAACGCGCTCGTCCTTGCTGATCTGGATCAGATTCACGATGGCTTTGCCCTTGGCCTGCCTGCTCGCCTCGGGGATCTGGTGCACCTTGAGCCAGTACACCCGGCCTCTGTTCGTGAAGAATAGAATGAAGCTGTGCGCAGTAGCTGTGAAGAGCCGCTCCACGAAGTCCTCTTCCTTGGTCTCCATGCCGATCTTGCCTTTACCGCCGCGTTTCTGCGCGCGGTAGGATGTAAGCGGATTGCGCTTAATGTAGCCCGCGTGGGAGATGGTGATGACCATCTCCTCGTCCTTGATCAGGTCCTCAATATCGATCTCCGAGGTTTCTGCCACGATCTCGGTTCTCCGAACATCACCATACTCGGCCTTGAGCGCCAGAAGCTCGTCCCTGATAATCTTCATCACGAGGGCATCGGAGGCGAGGATCTCGTTTAAGCGCGCGATCTCCTTGAGCGTCTCTTCGTATTCGGCCATGATCTTGTCGCGCTCGAGGCCCGTGAGCCGCTGGAGGCGCATATCGAGGATGGCCTGGGCCTGGATCTCCGAAAGTTTGAACTCGCGCATGAGGCCGGTCTTTGCCTCGTCGGGACTCGCCGATGCCTTGATGAGCGCGATCACGGCATCGAGGTTTTCGAGGGCGATCTTGAGACCCAGAAGGATATGGGCGCGCTCCTCTGCCTTTTTGAGGTCGTACTTGGTCCTCCTGACTACCACTTCGCGGCGGTGCTGGATGAAGCTGGACAGGAGCTTGCGCAGGTTCAGCACCCGGGGCTGGTTGTTCACAAGGGCGAGCATGATCACGCCGAAGGTAGACTGCATGGCGGTATGCTTATAAAGCTGGTTCAGGATCAGGGTCGAGATTTCACCTTTTTTCAGATCAATCGCAATACGCATTCCCTCTCGGTCTGACTCATCGCGGATCTCGGAGATGCCGGTAATCTTCTTCTCCTGCACGAGCTCTGCGATCCGCTCGAGCAGCCTGGCTTTGTTCACCTGATAGGGAAGCTCGGTCACGATGATGTTCTCGCGATCCCCCTTGCCTTCCTCGATTGTCGCACGGGCGCGCATCTGGATGATGCCACGTCCGGTGGTGTAGGCCTGCTTGATTCCTTCGTAGCCATGGATGAAGCCCGCCGTGGGGAAGTCGGGCCCCTTGATCGCAGTCATGAGATCCTGCACCGTGACCTCGGGATTATCGATCATCATCACGAGCCCATCGACGACTTCAGAGAGATTGTGCGGCGGGATGTTTGTAGCCATACCCACGGCAATGCCGGCCGAGCCATTAATCAGCAGGTTTGGCACGCGCGTGGGGAGGACCGACGGTTCGGTTGTCGTGTCGTCGAAGTTGGGGATGAAATCGACGGTTTCTTTGTCGATGTCCGCAAGCATCTCTTCGGCCAGTTTCGTAAGCCGCGCCTCGGTATAACGGTAAGCAGCGGCCGGGTCGCCGTCCACGGACCCGAAGTTCCCCTGGCCGTCAACGAGAACATAGCGCATGTTGAAGTCCTGGGCCATCCTGACCATCGTATCATAGACCGCACTGTCGCCGTGGGGATGATACTTCTTCAGAACTTCGCCCACAACGCCTGCGCTTTTTGAGTACTTCTTGTTGTGCAGAAGACCTTCGCGGAACATGGCGTAGAGAATACGCCGGTGGACCGGCTTCAAGCCGTCGCGCACATCCGGAAGCGCCCGCCCCACGATAACGCTCATGGAGTAATCGAGGTAGGCGGTCTTCATCTCCTGTTCGATGTTGACCTGTGATTTTATTTCCTGGGGTTCCATAGTTTAAGTACAAATCCTGAATACGAAATCCTAATCTCTAAACAAGGTGGCCGTTTAATCATTTTGAAATTCGTTTCGGATTTAGAAATTAGTGCTTTGTGCCTGTCCTTCTTAGATGTCCAGATTCTTCACTTCGAGCGCGTGACGCTGGATGAAGGTCCTGCGCGGTTCGACCTGGTCGCCCATCAGGATCGTGAAGATCTCATCGGCCTTGACCACGTCTTCGATCGTGACCTGGAGGAATGTGCGCCTCTCGGGGTCCATTGTGGTCTGCCAGAGCTGTTCCGGGTTCATCTCGCCCAGACCCTTGTACCGCTGGATCGCAAGCCCCTTCTTGCCGAGTTCGAGCACGTGGTGCGCAAGCTTGCCCGTGTCGTTGAAGCTCTTTTCCTCGCCTTTTTCTCGGACCCTGTATGCCGGGCCACCGAGTCCGAGGAGCGCCGGTGACAGGCTCTGAAGCTCCCGGAACTCCGGCGTCGTCACGAAATTCTCATCGACATCGATGCTTGAATGGGCGGCATCGTATTTCGAATCGAACCGGAGCCGAAGCGCCTCATGCTCCTCGTCGTTCTCAATGGCCCACTCCGTGCGGGTCTTTGGGTGATATCTCTTCAGATATTCTTCAACCGATACTGCCACCGCCTTGAGCCTTTCCTCGTCCTTGAGGTACGCTTTATTAAAGGACTTGTCGAGCAGGATCGCGCGCAGCACCATGACATCAAGACGTTTCCTGCGGAACTTGTCGAGCGTCCGCTCGAACTGCACAAGCTTCTTGAGCGTGGACGTGAGCCGATCGCCGGTGAGCCAGTCCTCCAGCTCGGGCGAATAGAGCCGAATATCCTCGGCGGCGAGGTCAAGCAGGAAGTCCTCCATGCGCGAATCATCTTTAATATACCGCTCGGTTTTGCCGCGCTTGATCTTGAAAAGCGGGGGCTGGGCAATATACAGATACCCGCGTTCAATGATCTGCGGCATCTGACGGTAGAAAAAAGTGAGCAGGAGCGTCCGTATGTGCGCACCATCCACATCAGCGTCGGTCATGATCACGATCTTATGATAGCGGAGCTTGGCGATATCGAACTCCTCGGATCCGATGCCTGCTCCGAGAGCGGTAATCAGCACCTTGATCTCGTCGCTCGAAAGCATTTTGTCAAAGCGCGCCTTTTCCACGTTCAGAATCTTGCCCTTGAGCGGCAGAATAGCCTGGTTCTTCCTGTCCCGGCCCTGCTTGGCGGATCCTCCGGCCGAATCTCCCTCAACAATGAACAGCTCCGAAAGCGCGGGGTCCTTCTCCTGGCAGTCCGCAAGCTTGCCGGGAAGAGAGGTAGAATCGAGTACGCCCTTGCGCCGTGTAAGCTCCCGCGCCTTTCGTGCCGCCTCGCGGGCTCGCGCCGCATTCAATCCCTTCTCGGCGACTTTGCGTGCGACAAGGGGATTCTCTTCAAGGTAGGCGCCGAGGGCCTCGTTCACCATTGCCTCAACGATGCCCTTGACCTCGCTGTTGCCCAATTTTGTTTTCGTCTGGCCTTCGAACTGAGGGTTCTGCAGTCGCACACTCACGACCGCCGTGAGACCTTCACGCACGTCCTCACCCGACAGCGCCTCGGTCCCGTTTTTAAGCAGTCCGCTTGAGACGGCATAGGCATTGATCGTGCGGGTGAGTGCTGCTTTGAATCCGACGAGATGCATACCGCCCTCCTGTGTATTGATATTGTTCGCAAAGGAAAAGACCTGCTCGACATAGCTGTCATTGTACTGGAGCGCTATTTCGACGAAAATCCCTTCGCGCTCTTTTGAAAGATAAATTGGGGCGGAGTGGAGCGGCGTCTTGTTTTTGTTCAAATATTCGATGAAGGAAACGATGCCGCCTTCGTAGAAGAAGGTTTGCTTCTTGCCGAAGCGTTCATCCTGAATTGAAATTTTCAAGCCGCGGTCCAGGAACGCAAGTTCGCGGAGACGTTGCGACAAGATATCGTAGCTGTATTCGCGCTCCTCGAAAATCTGGAAATCGGGTTTGAAGGTAATCTTGGTGCCCGTTGTGGCCGTCGTGCCGGTGACCGCGAGAGGCGCCAGCGGCGTGCCGCGTTCATAACGTTGTTGAAACACTTTGCCGTTTTGCTTGATTTCGAGGTCAAGCCACTCGGAAAGCGCATTCACGACCGAGACTCCCACGCCGTGGAGTCCGCCCGATACTTTGTATACTTCGCTGTCGAACTTGCCGCCGGCATGGAGCACCGTCAGGGCCACTTCTGCGGCCGAGCGTTTCTGCGTGCTGTGCATCTCCGTAGGTATGCCGCGGCCGTCATCAACCACGGTTATGCTGTTGTCAACATGGATGATCACATCGATGTTCTTGCAGAAGCCGGCCATGGCCTCATCCACGCTGTTGTCCACGATCTCGTATACCAGATGATGGAGACCGACGCTCCCGGTGCTGCCGATGTACATGGCCGGCCGCTTGCGTACGGCCTCAAGACCTTCGAGCACCTTTATACTGTCTGCAGTGTATTCCATCCGTTCCTCGTAAAAAAAGGGATTTATCCGCTCAGTGCGGAAATCCCTCACTGCAAGTGTACAGGCTCTGCTTCCGAACTGTATGATTCAAACGACCGCGTCTTGTTGAAATGAAGGCTTTGTCTGACATCTGCCGCTGAACTATACTCTCATGGGCATTACTACACACTTGTAATGCTCGTCGCCTTCCTCGGTGATAAGGCAGGGGCTCAGGGGATCGTTCAGTTCCAAGGCAATCGTTTCCTTGTCCATCGCCGTGAGCACATCCATAAGGTAGCGTGAGTTGAAACCGATGGCGATGCTCTCCCCCGTGTAATCCACAGCAAGCTCTTCGCTCGCTTCACCGACTTCAGGGTTGTTCGTGGAGAGCACAAGCCGGTCTTTATCGAGCTGCAATTTAACCGCGTTGGTTTTTTCCTTGGACAGAATCGAGACCCGCTTCACGGCATGGGTAATCGCCTCTTTGGAAAGAGTAACCTTCTTTGTGCTCGTGGCGGGCACAACCTGAAGGTAATTGGGGTAATTGCCGTCGATGAGCTTGGAAACCATAACAAGCCCGTCACGCTTAAAGAGCGCATGATTTTTGCTGAAGCCCAGCCGGAGCTCGGTCTTCGGAGCCTCCTCCTCGAGGAGCCGTCGGAGTTCCATCATGGCCTTTTTGGGGATAATGAGGTTCTCTTCCTTGTGCTTGGCGTCGATAATACGGTCGATCATGGAAAGCCGGTGGCCATCGGTGCCAACCATCCGGAGATTAACGCCGCCCTTGGTCTGGGTCATGTGAACGAAGAGGCCGTTCAGCACGTACCGTGCGTCGTTCTCGCCCACGGAATAGAGGGTCTTTTTGATCATATCGCGGAGCGTGTCGCCGTCAATGACGATCATTCCTTCTTCCGCAACATCAGGAAGCGCGGGATACTCATCCTTGGGCAGCCCCACGAGTTTGAACTGCGACTGCCCGGAGAGGATTTTGACCCAGTTGCTGTCTTCAACTTTGATCTGAATGTCCTCTGACGGAAGCTCGCGTACGATTTCATACATCTTCTTGGCAGACACGGTGACCGACCCGGGTTTTTCGACCTCTGCAACATAGCGTCCCCTAAGCCCGATCTCAAGGTCTGTTGCGATAATCTCAATACCGGCTCCCTCTGCTGTGAGGAGCATATTCGAGAGAATGGGCATAGTATTTTTTTTCTCTACAACGCCCTGAATTCTCTGCAACCCCTTCAGGATTTCCTCTTTCTTGATCTTCAGTTTCATCTAGGGAAGCCTCCTGTCACATCACAGAATAGTATCAGAAACCCCTTCAAATAGCAATAAAAATTTTTGCCGTTTTGCCTTTTAAATTCAATGTCTTATCTGCCTAATTAACATCTCTATTCTGGCCCGCAGGTCAGCGTCTTTTTCTTTCTTTTCCTCTATTACTTTACAGGCGTGGATCACCGTGCTGTGATCTTTGCCGCCGAAGAAATTTCCTATCTCCGGAAGCGAAGAACTTGCCAGATTGCGACAGAGATACATCGCCACCTGCCGGGGCAGCACTACGGCCTTAGTACGCCGTTTTGATTTCAAGTCCGAGATTTTGACGCCGAAGGTTTCGGCGACGACCTTCTGAATAAGCGCGTTGGTGATGATCTTTTCCCGGCTGTCGAGAAGGTGCTTGAGCTCGTTTTTAGCAAGCTCCTGAGTGATCTCTGTGTTCGTGAGTGATGAGACTGCACCGAGTTTGACGAGCCCCCCTTCGAGCTCGCGGATGTTGTTCTTCATCATGGATGCCAGAAATTCCGCGACATCATCGGGCAGGCGGATACCCCAGAAATCCGCTTTCTTTTTAAGAATCGCGATCCTTGTTTCCAGATCCGGCGCCTGAATGTCCGAAATCAGTCCGGACTCAAACCTCGAGCGGAGGCGTTCTTCAATATCGGGGATTTCCTTGGGCTGACGATCGCTGGTGAGCACAATCTGTTTCTGCGCCTCATAGAGGGCGTTGAAGGTATGGAAGAACTCTTCTTGCGTCCGTTCTTTTCCGGCGATGAACTGGATGTCGTCTATGAGGAGAATGTCCATATTCCGGTACTTCTGCCGGAACTCTTCCATCCGCTGGTGACTCATCCGGTTGATCAGTTCGTTCGTAAACTGCTCCGATGACAGATAGGCAACTTTGATCCGCGGAGACTTGTTCTGGACATGATGGCCAATGGCATTGATCAGATGGGTCTTGCCGAGTCCCACCCCGCTGTAGATAAAAAGCGGGTTGTATGCCCTGCCGGGAGCATCTGCGACGGCCTTCGCCGCCGCATGCGCAAACTGGTTGCTCGGACCGACGACAAAGGTGCTGAAGGTATATTTTTTCTCGAAGAGGCCGATTTTTTCTTCCCGGCCCTCTTTTTTCTCTTCTTTTGTTTGACGGGTCGTCTTTTTCGCCTGCTGGGGCTGAACAAAAAATTCTATTTCCATATCATCTCTCTTGGTAACTTCACGGATGACATCGGTAAACGTACCCCAATGATGCTCTTTAATCCAGTCCCGGTGAAACTTGCTTGGCACTTCTATCAGCAGTTTGTTTCCATCATAGGATAAGAGCTTCGACTGGCTGAACCATGTGTCGTAACCCTGCTTAGACATGCGGTTTTCTATAAGCAGTAAGATCTCTTCCCACACTTTTCCCTGATCCATACAATACCCCAATAATTCAATGAAAATGAGCCCTGGTTACAAACATGCTTATCCACAGGTGTGGACAACGTGATTTTAATAATATTATCTTCTGGTTAGGTGACCGTTAGGAGGCTAATTGTCCGCTTTTTCTGGCCCTGTATTTGCGCGTTTTTGACTGTTCCTATGTGAGTGAGCTTAGCATATATCTTGCAAAATCAGAATGTCTTTTTTGAGCCGCCGATGCTAGCGAGTCAAAACTATACCAGAACCCGTTCTTTCTGGCAAGGTATTTTTAAACCTTGCCAGTCATCAAAAAGACCTCAATATGTTACCATTATGTTATAGGATAAGCAACATTGAGACTGCTTTGGAAGAGAGCAGGAACGTATTTTCGGACAGTTCTTGAATGAGGTAGTAATTCTCTGTTGGCATCACAGAGAATGTATCACTCCCCAAGTACATAAAACAAGGATCTTAATTAAAAAATTGCTTGACTTCGCAACTCTGCACATGTAAAATAAAATGGCTGTTTCTCTGGGTATCAAATTTTGATAATATTTCGGAGGTAATTAACATGTCCACAGAAGTAAAGGCCGATCAAGTACTCGACGCAAAGGGTTTGAGCTGTCCACTACCGATTTTGAAGACCAAAAAAGCGGTTGAAGCTCTTTCCAAAGATCAGGTTTTGAAGGTTGAGACAACGGACCCGGGATCCAAAAACGATATGGCATCATGGGCAAAAAGAACCGGAAATGAGATCCTGAAGCTCGAAGAGGGATCCGGTACGTTCATCTTCT
>JBLMWN010000152.1:0-9700 GCA_050257255.1 Betaproteobacteria bacterium
GATGCCGGTCTTCCCCTTGTCCAATGTCTTGATATTCTCGGAAACCAGACCGAAAATAAGATGCTTGCCAGCGTCGTTACCCAGGTCCGGACCGATGTTGAGAGCGGCGCAACCTTTGCCGATGCATTGAAAAAGCACCCGAAGGTTTTCGATAACCTCTACGTCAATATGGTCGCCGCGGGCGAGGCGGGCGGTATCCTGGATACGATCCTTCAGAGACTTGCCGCCTACATGGAAAAATTCATGAAAATCAAAAGGCAGATCAAGTCCGCAATGATTTATCCCGCGATAATCCTCTTTGTGGCAGTTGCCGTGGTCGCTCTTCTGCTGGTTGTTGTCGTCCCCATGCTGGCAGCCATGTTTACCGAGGCAGGCCAGGCGCTGCCTTTACCGACCCGCATTGTGATCGGGGTCAGCAACTTTCTGAAGGGCTGGGGCGGGCTTATTCTTCTTATTGCCCTTGTCGGCGCATTCGTGGGGCTCCTGCAATTCAGGAAAACGGAAAATGGCTTGAGAATAACCGATCGCATCGCGTTGAAAATACCGGTCGCGGGATCCTTGATCCAAAGAGTCGCAGTGGCAAAGTTCACCCGCACGCTCGGCACCTTGCTTAGCAGCGGCGTGCCCATTCTCGATGGTTTATTGATCGTTTCACGCACTGCAGGCAATAAAGTCGTAGAAGAATCTATTATATCAACGAGGCAAAGCGTAAGTGAGGGTAAAACGCTGGCTGAGCCTCTGTCAAAAAATCAGGTTTTTCCACCGATGGTCGTCCAGATGATCGCCGTAGGTGAAGCCACGGGTGCGCTGGACAGCATGCTGAACAAGATCGCCGATTTTTATGATGATGAAGTCGACTCAGCGGTCGCTGCCCTCACCTCCATGCTCGAACCCATACTGATGATTTTTCTGGGCACGACAGTCGGCTTCGTGATCGTGGCCATGTATATGCCGATATTCCAGATGGGGGCCGTAGTAGGCGGTAAATAACGTCACGTGACACGAGAATTCTCGAGAGAAGAATACTCTGTACGCATAACATGGCTCATTTGGGGCAGGGTAGTTCTTACGACCTTTCTGGTCGGCACTCTTGTTTTTTTTCAGCAACGTTACAAAATATATTCATTTCATAATGCTGTTTTATATTATGTTCTCCTTTCGGTTTATGTCCTGACCGCCCTGTACCGGTACCTTCTCGGAAGATTTCAAAATCTTCTCTTCCTTGCTTATCTCCAGACATCGATCGATATCCTTCTTATCACGTTTCTCGTGCTAGTTACCGGCGGTATTGACAGCGGGCTCTCCATTCTGTATCACCTGACAATCATCTCAGCAAGCATCATTCTCTACCGTCGTGGAGGATATCTGGCGGCCTCGCTTTCGAGCATCCTCTATGGGGCAATGCTGGATATGCAGTACTATAACGTTTTGAACCTTGTCCGTAGCCAGAACTTCACGGCCGAACAAGTGTTCTATCAGGTCTTCATCAATATTCTCTCATTTTACTTTGTTGCGCTCTTGAGCGGCTATCTCTCGGAGCGTCTTCGCACCACACGGCAGGAACTTCAGGAAAAAAGCATTGATTTTGAAGATCTGCGGGTTATGCAGGAGCACATCCTGCGGAGCGTCGGGAGCGGCATCCTCACCATCGACCTGCAGGGGAACATTACGTCATTGAACCCTGCGGCAGAACTCATTACGGGTTACAGCAATGCCGAACTAAAACAACACTGGCAGGACATATTCGGGAACAATATCAAGGAGCTCTTTGGTCATACCGATTCTTTGAAGGAACGTCCGTATCGTTTTAACGGACACGTTGTAAAAAAAGACAATACGACGGCCCTGCTCGGGTTGACTGCATCGCTGCTCAAGGACGATGTCAATACGGTGCGCGGTATCATTCTGACGTTCCAGGATATTACAAAACTGGTCGAGATGGAGGATCAGGTCAGGCGGCAGGAACGGTTGGCCACGGTCGGCAGTCTTGCCGCCGGCATTGCACACGAGATTCGAAATCCTCTCGCGTCGCTCAGCGGTTCGATTCAACTGCTTCAGTCGGAGCTTGAACTGAGAGGCGATGACAAGCGCCTCATGGACATCGTCGTACGGGAGACAGACCGGCTCAATACAATCATCACGGATTTTCTTGAGTATGCGCGTCCTAAAACCGCCCAAGAGGAGCAAATAGAACTGTGTCCTGTTCTGGATGAGACAATCATGTTGTTGAAGAACAGCAAAAATTTTAATGAGCGCATCCGGATAATAAGCGACGTCGACACCCGTATCCGGCTCAAAGGCGATGCCCAGCGACTGAGGCAGGTTTTCTGGAACCTGCTCATCAATGCATGCCAGGCAATGCCGACGGGTGGCTCGATAATGATTACGGCGGCGTCCTATTCGCACGGTGATGATACAGGGTGGTGTCATATCGCCTTTAGCGATACAGGACAGGGAATCGCGCGTGAATTTCAGGACAAAATTTTCGACCCCTTTTTTACCACCAAGGCAGATGGCACCGGCCTAGGATTAGCGATCGTTTACCGGATCATAGAGGACCACGACGGAACCATTTTGGTCGAGAGCAATGCAGGGAAGGGAACATGCTTTACCATTAGGCTACCCTTGTTCGAGGAAACGGCTTTTGCGCCCAACCTGAACGGGAAAGCACGAGCGGATGCGTAAGGGGGCACGGCGACATGAGCAAAATCCTGGTTGTCGATGACGAACAGAGCATGAGGGATTTTCTTGCCATCATGTTTACAAAGGAAGGCCATGACGTCGTTACGGCGGAAAATGGCACTAATGCACTGAAGGCGGTGCAGGCTGAAATATTTGACCTTGTGCTCAGCGATGTAAAAATGCCCGGGGTAGACGGCATCAGCGTGCTCAAAACCGTCAAGGAAATTTCGCCGGAAACGGTCGTTGTCATGATTACCGCATTCGCAACCGCAGAAACTGCCGTTGAGGCCATGAAGCTGGGCGCATCCGATTATATCATCAAACCCTTCAAAGTCGATGAACTGAAATTAATCATCAATAATTCCCTCGAAAAACGTCATTTAAGAAAGGAGAATATCCTTCTCAAGCGCGAGATTGAATCAAAAGCAGGTTTTGAAAACTTCATAGGAAAAAGCGAAGCCATGCAAAAGGTTTTTGCTCTCATCAGACAGGTCGCAGAGACAAACAGCACGGTGCTGATAACGGGGGAAAGCGGAACGGGAAAAGAACTTGTCGCGAAGGCCGTCCATTTCAACAGTCCCAGAAAAAAAGGCCCTTTTGTGACCGTCAACTGCGGAGCACTTCCTGAATCGCTGCTGGAAAGCGAACTCTTCGGCTATATGAAGGGTGCTTTTACCGGGGCAATTTCGAACAAACAGGGTCTCTTCGAGGCTGCCGACAGCGGCACCATTTTCCTTGATGAGATCAGTGCCACCACCCCGGCGCTCCAGATAAAGCTTCTGCGCGTTCTGCAGGAGCGGGAGTTTATGCGCGTCGGAGGAACCACCGGGATCAAGGTAGACGTTCATATTATTGCCGCCAGCAACAAAGACTTGCATGCGGAAGTCGTAAAAGGTTCCTTCCGGGAAGATCTCTATTACCGTCTCAATGTGATTCCCATTCACCTGCCGCCGCTCCGGGAGAGAAAAGAAGACATCCCGGTGCTTATCGAGTTCTTTCTCAAAAAAATTTCCAGCAAAGAAGGCGACCGTTCGTCCATCAAGAAGATCGATGCAGACGCAATGAAAGCATTCATAACGTATCAATGGCCCGGAAATGTGCGGGAGTTGGAAAATATGATCGAGCGGCTCGTCATCATTGCACCGGGGGAAACCGTTAAAGTCGAGCATATTCCGGATGCGGTGAGGAACGTGCACCCGTGCTCCGATCTCATCGCGCTGAATATTCCCGATGAGGGCATGGATCTGGAGGCAATGTTGGAAAACGCTGAAAAAACCCTTCTCCGAAAAGCTCTCGAAAAGTCCGGAGGAGTCAAGACAGAGGCTGCAAAATTGCTCGGATTGTCCTTCCGCTCATTCCGTCACCGGCTGCAAAAGTACGATGCGTCATGACGCCTGCCGAGTTTTTGATTGCAAATCCCCGTTAATTCCGCTACAATTCAAACCCTATGGCATACGAATCTATAAGAGATTTCATCGCAATCCTCGACAAACAGGGAGAACTGGCGCGGATCAAGGCGGAAGTAGACGCCGAATTGGAGATCGCGGAAATCACCGACCGCGTCTCTAAACAGAAGGGGACCGCAAATAAAGCGCTCCTCTTTGAGCGGGTCAAAGGGGGTTCCTTCCCCGTTCTCACGAATGCATTCGGTTCCATGAAACGTATCTGTCTGGCATTGGAGGTATCAGACCTGGACGAAATCGGTCGGCGAATCAAGGAGATACTTGATCCCACAACCCTATTTCCGGGACCCGGAGCCGGGCTTATGGATAAAATCCAGATGCTGCCGAAGCTTTCGGAATTAACCGGTTTTTTCCCGAAAAATGTAAAAAAAGCGCCCTGCCAAGAAGTAGTCCTGACCGGGGAGCAGGTGGACCTCTCCCGCATTCCCATCCTCAAGTGCTGGCCTGCGGACGGCGGCCGCTTCATCACGCTCCCCATGGTCTGCACCGTCGATCCGGTCACCAAAATTACCAATGTGGGCATGTATCGTATGCAGGTATACGACCATCAGACCACGGGGATGCACTGGCACAAGCACAAGGACGGAGCGCGTCACTATCAACATTACGAATCTGCGGGCAGGCGCATGGAAGTGGCAGTCGCCATCGGAGCGGATCCTGCCATCATTTACGCCTCGACGGCGCCGCTGCCGCCGGTGATCGGTGAGTTCCTCTTTGCGGGATTCTTGAGGAAGAAACCGCTCGAAGTTGTTCAATGCAAGACCGTCGACATCCGGGTTCCCGCTGAAGCGGAATTCGTGCTCGAGGGTTTTGTCGATCCTCATGAACGCAGGGTGGAAGGCCCCTTCGGCGACCATACCGGTTACTATTCAGAGGCAGACGAGTATCCCGTATTTCATATCACGGCCATCACGCACCGCAAGGGCGCAATTTATCCGGCAACCCTGGTAGGACGTCCTCCCCAGGAAGACGCTTACCTCGGCAAAGCCACGGAGCGGATATTTCTCCCGCTCCTCCAGATGGTCGCACCGGATATCATCGACATGGACATGCCCATCGAAGGCGTTTTTCACAACAACGTGATCGTGAAGATCCGAAAGCGATACCCGGGGCACGGCAAAAAAGTCATTAATACAATCTGGGGCACCGGTATGCTTATGCTCTCCAAATTCGTGATCGTTTGCGATGAGGACGTGAACATCCACGATTATTCGGAAGTGACCTGGAAGGTCATGAACCATGTAGACCCGCAGCGCGACGTCGTCATTTCGGAGGGGCCCCTTGATATCCTCGATCACTCCTGTCCCCAGATCGGGTTTGGAGGCAAAATGGGGATCGATGCCACTCGCAAAGGGCCGGGCGAAGGTTTTGCGAGACCCTGGCCCGATGAGATAACAATGAGCCCGCAGGTTCAGAAAAAAGTCGATGTACGGTGGAAGGAATACGGGTTTTAAACGACATCCTGCGGATGTCGGGTTTGGAGACTGAGAAGCGGAAGAATAAAATGTACAATGATGAGTGAACCTCCTTGTCGTTTTTCGATTCCCATTCATTACTTCGTGCTATGTGGCTATTCGACATCCTTCTGATTGCTTTATTAATCATCTTGAACGGGTTTTTCGCAGCGTCGGAAATTTCTCTGATCTCGCTTCGGAAGAGCCGCGTCAGACACCTTGTCAAAAGCGGAAATCAGTCGGCAAGGAGAGTTCAGCGGCTTCTGGAGGAGCCGGAGCGCTTTCTCGGTACGGTGCAGATCGGCGTCACCCTGGTGGGGACGCTTGCAGCTGCTATCGGAGGTGTGATTGCGGTTGTCCATATTAAGCCGGTTTTTCTCTCGCTCCCTTTTGAATTTATTCAGAAAGCCGCCGAGCCTCTTGCCGTTGTCGTCGTGGTCAGTGTGATCACCTATGTTACGATCGTGATCGGGGAACTCGTGCCGAAATCGCTTGGCATCAGGCATTCAGAGCGGATCGCTTTCTTCACATCGTCTCCGATTGATTTTCTTTCCCGGGCACTCTCCTTCATTCTGCGTATTCTGGCCGCTTCGAGCAATGCTTTTCTCCGGTTATTCCGTCTGGAGCACGGCCAGGAGCCCAGTTTTATCTCCGAAGATGAGGTAAAATACCTCATACGGGAAGGCCGAAAAAGCGGTGTTTTTGAGCCGTCAGAAGAGGATTTGATCCATAGCGTCTTCCGGTTTACCGATACTGTGGTGAAGGAAGTCATGGTCCCCCGGACCGAGATCGTGGCCGTCGAGAGGGGAAGCGATGTCGATGACATCCTCCGCACCATGAATGAAAAAGGGTTCTCCCGGTTGCCTGTGTACAGTGAAACCATCGACAATATCATCGGCGTTGTCAACCTCAAAGACATCCTGGCGCTCCACATGGAAAACCGGATGTTTCAGCTTGAGAGTGTGCTTCGGAAGCCCTATATCGTACCGCCGAACAAAAATGTGAGTGTGCTTCTCAAGGAAATGCGAGAAAAGCGCATTCATTTGGCGCTCGTCGGGGATGAGTACGGCGGCACGGACGGACTCGTCACCATGGAGGATCTCATCGAGGAAATCGTCGGCGATATTCGCGATGAGCAGGAAAAAGAACTCCGCGAGATTCACGAGGTCGCGGCCAACCGCTACGTCGTGGACGGCAGGACAGACATCGGGAAAGTGAATGAGAAGCTCGGCGTTCAACTGCCGGAGGACGAGTTTGAAACTATCGGAGGTTTTGTCCTGGGGCTCTTCGGACGATTGCCAGCAGAAGGCGATCAAATTCGGTTCGGCAACCTTATGTTTACCGTGCTCCGCCTGCGGCGTAACCGGATTTCCCGCATCCGGGTGCTCAAATATGCTCCTGAAAACCATGAGAGAGGTGAAGATGACGACACCAGCGGTGCTTGAGACTAATCTGGAGGGGCTGAAACCGCCCCGCCGGGGAAAAGTGCGTGATATTTACGACCTGGGAGAGACGCTGCTCATAGTTGCTACCGACAGGATCTCAGCCTTCGACGTGGTGCTTCCGAATGCAGTCCCGGAAAAGGGGAGAGTGCTGACCCAGATATCAACGTTTTGGTTTTCCCGGACCGAATCCATCGTATCAAATCATCTGATTACCACTGATGTTGCGAAATACCCGTCGGAGTGCAAACGGCACAAAGCGATACTCGACGGCAGGAGCATGCTTGTGAAGAAATCCCAGCCTCTCCCCGTGGAGTGTATTGTTCGCGGTTATCTGACCGGTTCAGGCCTCAAAGAATACAGGGCAACCGGTTCGGTCAGCGGCATCAAACTTCCCGCGGGTTTGACCGAGGCATCCCGCCTGCCAGAGCCGATCTTTACCCCCTCGACCAAGGCGGAAGTCGGAAAACATGACGTCAATATCGATTTCGATACGGTCGTGAAACTCGTGGGGAAAGAAGTTGCAGGGAAGATCAAGGCCTATGCCCTGGCAGTCTACCGTATGGCTTGTGACATTGCCGAACCTAAGGGGATCATCATTGCAGACACCAAGCTTGAATTCGGCATCTACCAGGGCAACGTCATCCTGATTGATGAAGTGCTCACGCCGGATTCGTCGAGATTCTGGCCGAAGAAGGGTTACGAGGTAGGCGTTGCGCAAAAAAGCCTCGACAAACAATTCGTCAGGGATTATCTCCTCTCGCTCACATGGAATCAGAAACCGCCGGCTCCTGTCCTTCCCGATGATGTGGTCAGGAAAACGAGTGAAAAGTATCTTGAGGTGCTCAGGATGCTGACCAGCTAGCGTTTGTTCTTGACAGATCTTGTGATGAATCAGTATAATCCGCGTTGACTCATATCGTGTGAAACACGGATACTCAAAGGCAGGCGCTTCTCAGCGACAGCGATGGGCGGTGATATGAGAAGACTCATTACAGGAGCGCCTGTGTTCTGTGGCGGCATGGTGAAAGGGGCTTTCATGGAGGATTACAACGAGCTGATCCGGCAGCGGTTCAAGAAGCTGGCTGACATCGGCGCGAGCGGCATAAAACCGTATGCCGGCAGATTCAATGTTACTCATAGTACACAGGAACTGCTGGAGAAGTACGGTCAGTCAAGCAAGGAAGACCTGGAGAAAGAACGCATCGGAGTTACGGTAGCAGGCCGAATCGTTGCCATGCGGAGCTTCGGCAAGGCCTGTTTCAGTCACATCCAGGACGGCACGGGGAAAGTTCAGCTCTACTTTCAAAAGAACGCGCTCGGCGAGGACCGGTTCGCTCTCTTTAAAAAACTCGATATCGGCGATTTCATCGGGGTCAAGGGTTTTCTCTTCCGCACCAAGACGAACGAATTGACGATCGAGGTGGAGGACTTCACCCTCCTCTCAAAATCACTCCGCCCATTGCCCGAGAAGTGGCACGGCCTCACGGACGTGGAACTTCGCTATCGCCTCCGGTATGTTGACCTTATCGTCAATCCCGAGGTGAAGAACGTCTTCGTGCTCCGGACGAAGATCATCCAGTCGATCCGGAACTTTTTGAACGCGCGGGGATACATCGAGGTCGAGACCCCGATGATGCAGTCCATCCCCGGCGGGGCCACGGCAAAGCCGTTCAAGACCCACCATAATGCGCTCGACATGGACCTCTTTCTCCGCATCGCGCCTGAACTGTACCTCAAGCGGCTCCTCGTGGGCGGCTTCGAGCGGGTCTACGAGATCAATCGGAATTTCAGGAATGAAGGCATTTCAACGCGCCACAACCCCGAATTCACCATGCTCGAGTTCTATACGGCCTACGCCAACTACCGGGACCTCCTCGAGATGACCGAGCAGATGATCAGCTCCGTGGCCATGGAAGTCCTCGGGAAGACAGCGGTGGAATACGAGGGACGCACGATCAATCTCGCGCCTCCTTGGAAGAGGATATCGTTCATCGATTCTCTGCGCGAGGCCGGCGTACCGGAAGAGGTCCTCACCATCGAGGACGAGGCGCGGGGGTATGCAACTAAGGTTGGTGCGAATCTGAAAGGCGGCGAGCCGCTCGGAAAACTCCTGAACGAGATCTTTGAGGCGCTGGTAGAGCCCAAGCTTATCCAGCCCACATTCGTCACTGATTATCCTACGGACATCTCACCACTCTCGAAAAGGCGCGATGACAACCCCGATTACGTTGAACGCTTCGAGCTTTTTATCGCGGGCAGGGAGCTGGCTAATGCCTTCTCGGAGCTGAATGATCCGGTGGATCAGAAGGAACGTTTCCTGAAACAGGTATCGGAGCGGGAAGCCGGGGACGAGGAGGCGCACCAGATGGATGAAGATTTCATCCGCGCCCTCGAGTACGGTATGCCGCCGGCAGCCGGAGAAGGCATCGGCATCGACCGTCTCGTGATGCTCCTTACCGGCTCCAGCTCTATCAGGGACGTGATATTGTTCCCGCAGATGAAGAAAGAAAAACAGTAAAGCGGATTGAAGATGCACAGTAGAATTGTAACCACCGGCTTCGCACACGGGCTGCACAGCATGGATTCAGGTCGGACCTTTATCTCCAAACCGTGAAAAGCGCAACCGTGTTCATCCCTGGTCGATAAAGCTATTCAT
>JBLMWN010000153.1:0-8004 GCA_050257255.1 Betaproteobacteria bacterium
AGGAGTGCTCGTGCCCTGGGGTTCGCGTCAATTGCCTGCCGAACCGTTTCAAAGGTGACGTTCAGCGTAAGTTTGAGGTCCGGGTCAAATGCCGGCTGGAAGAAAATGGGCTGAGCCCCGCTCACTATCAGTCCGGTCAGCACCGACCGGTGGCAGTTCCGGGCGATCAGGACCCTGTCGCCCGGGCCGGTCGTGGAAGCTACCATGGCGTGGTTGCCGACGGTCGTGCCGTTCACCAGAAAATAGGAACGGTCGGCGCCGGCCGCCTTGGCAGCGAGCTCCTGGGCTTCTTTGATCACGCCGGTCGGGTTCTGAAGGGAGTCTACCTCATCGAGGGTCGTGAGATCGATGGAGAAGATGCGCGGCCCCACGAATTTGCGGAACCGGGTGGAAATGCCTTTGCCGCTCTTATGCCCGGGGGTATGGAAGGAGACCTTGTGACTTTCTGCAAGGTTGACCATCGCGTCGAACAGGGGGGTACGGAACTGCTCGTCCTCTATTCGGTTAGGAGGATGATTCATTGTTTTAAAGTATCCTATCAGCGCCGGCCACGGAAAAGCCGCCGAAGGACTTAATGATAGGTGAAGAGGGGCGCATTGTCTTCTATGATTTTAGTCTCTTCCGCTAGGGCCTTGCGAATGTGTTTGGGAAGCATGTACATGCCCTGGTTCGTGATCCCGTCGTAATACCGGTTCTCACCCCTGATCCGTTTCTTGATCATGTCGTCAACCTGCTGGGGAGCGAACTTCCGGGGATCGAGGTTCTTCGAAGCCAGAGTGAAGCCCCAAGGGAGGCCAAAAGACGGGATCGACACCATGTACGGCGCAACAACCGGGAAGACGGTGTTCAGGGTCTTGTCAACAGCGGTGAAGTTGAGGAGCTGGTGCAGGGCCGTGGTGCCCGCTTGGAGGGAAATAACGCCGTCGGGGCTTAGGCGCTCCTTTACGATCTCGTAAAACTCACGCGTGAACAGGAGGTATGCCGGGCCTTCCTCGACTGGCTCGGAAATGTCGATTATGATAGCGTCGTAGCTGTCAGATGTCTCTTCCAGGTACTTTCGGGCGTCCATATACCGAAGGTCGGTCCGCGGATCGTCAAAAGCGCCCTGGTGCCACTCCGGGAGCAGTTCCTTCGATTTTTCGACCACTTCCTGGTCGATGTCGACCATCATGCAGTATTCGACGCTTGTGTGGCGGAGCACCTCGCGGAGCGTGGCGCCCTCGCCGCCGCCTACGATGAAGACCCGTTTCGGGTTCGGATGGGTCAGGAGCGCAGGGTGGACCAGTGCCTCATGGTAGATGAATTCGTCGGTGATTGAGGACTGCATCTTGCCGTCCAGTACGAGGCACCGGCCATAACTCCCGCTCTCCATGATCTCCATTTTCTGATACTTGGTCTGGCTCGCGTAGTGAATGGCGCGAATCCCGTGAAGATGACCCTCTTCGGGGCTCGTATACTCAATGAACCACTTGTAGCTCTTGGGCTCGATCATGCGGGTGCGCGTCTCCCTGTACGGTGACTTTGTGCGGAAGCTTCTTGTTGCCTAAGATGCCCCGCTTCATTTCGATAATGGAAGGGTTCTTGGACCTGAACTTTTCGATAAGGAATTTTGCGGCGACCCGGGGATCAATAAGGTCTCCGCAGGTGAAGACATCTACTGCGGCGTAGCCGTATTCCGGCCAGGTGTGGATGGCAAGATGGGATTCGGCAATAACTACCATCCCGCTGATGCCAAAGGGGCTGAATTCGTGGAAAGCGACTTCGACAATCGTCGCCTTAGCCTCAAGGGCTGCATTTTTAAGCGTTTCCTGTACAAATTCTAGATTGCTCAGGGTTTTGGGGTTGCAATCCCTCAACTCCAACAGCAGGTGAGTGCCCAACGCGTGCAACCTGTTTGCCTCCTTCTCCGCCCGCTGAACCAGCTTCCCGACCCTGTCGGGATCTCCGCGAGCACCGCCTTCCGTTCCCACGGAAGGGCTTGATGTTCGGATCCAACCCGCCTCAATTTCAGACGGCGCCACACAAAATCAAAATTTAGTTTTCATTTATCAAAAATACTACTCTTTGTCAAGAATAAAAATGAACTGCCGCCATTTTTTTCTTACGAGCTCCGATTGCTGCTGTGAGACGCTCCGGAAGTCACCGACGGGCTCATTTTTTTGAAGCGCACTATACTCTTTTTCCCGAAGATTGCAAGTGAAAATTGACCGCGTCCGAAAAAAATCTTTACATACGTCCTTGAGTGTCTTAAAATATGAATCACCGCCCAGCACGCCCTGACATTAGTCGGGATGGCTCCGACCGCAGAGTGGAAATTCGACCTAAATCCCGTTCTCTGCGATCTCCGGGGTGGAAATGGCTTCCGGGAGGGAGAAAATTCATGTCTGCTGACCAAAAAGGCTTTGTCGAGATAGCCACGGTGCTCGTCAACCCCGAGATATTCATCCGTCCCTACTCCTGCGACGTGGAAAAATACGGCTGCAAGTCCATGTGCTGCTACCGTTCCTGCATCATCCCGTCCGAGGAGGCGACGAAGGTTGAGGCTCATCTCGACGGCATCCTGGCCTACCTGTCCCCGGAGAACCGCGAGGCGATCAAAAAGAACGGCTCTATCCTTGGAAAATGCTCCACGCAGTGCCCTACAGGCTGCGTGATCCATGAGGATGAGGCACGGGCCATCCGCCGGAACTTTGGCGGCAAGGACTTCCGCTGCGTGCTCCTGTTCAACAATGACTGCGCCCTGATCTATACCAATAAGGACGGGCTGCGGTATTGCGGCGTGCACAGCTATGCCATCGAAAAAGGGATGGTCTGGGAGGAGTTCAAGTTCGCAGACTGCGTCCAGTATCCCCTCTCGTTCTACACCACCGAGGACGGCAGGAGGGTCATGTCCATCCAGGACACGCCGTACCTGAACCATATCCCCTGCATGAAGGAACCTTCGGGTGAGCCGATGTACAAGAGTCTCAAAAAGACCATCGAGACCTTCATGGGAAAGGATTTTTACAAAGAGCTCGAAGCCTATGCCGGCACGTTGACAAGCCGGTAAGCTGATACAAGCTGGCAGGCTGACAATCCTATGGGCAACCTCTTCCTCAGTTTTTCCATTGCCGTCGGTGGGGCCATCTGTCTCGTGACCCTGGGCAGCGTACTCAATTTCGACTCCTACATCACCAGGATTCTCCCTATTATACCCATTTTCTACGCGATTATATACGAAGTTCTCGACCGTCGAAAGCCCGGCAAGACGACCTCATTTCCCTGGGTCGGAACGAAAGCGGCCACGCCCCATGCCGAGGCGGGGATTACGGCCGCCAGGGTCATCATTGACGTAGCAGTGAGCTTCATCGTCAAATTTTCCACAGAGCTCTTTCTCGTGGCGCTCTTTCTGAGGTTTGGCGGGCAGACCTTCAGCGAAGCCTACGGGACGTTCAATATCGGGACGGTCGGAACATTCCTGCGGGGAGAGCATCCCTGGCTCACCGGGAAAGAAGGCATCTATTTGCTCGCGCTTGTTGCCATAATCACCAGCTTCGTAACCGGCAGCTGGATCGGCCATACCTCCAAGGGCAATGCTATCCTCGAGGGCGTGCTCGCTGGCGCGATGGTAACGCTGATCAATTCCATGACCAACATGCTCATTCTCTACAGGACAATCGAGGAAATGACCATCCGGTTGGCCAACTCCATGGGCTACGTCATGCGCGCCGGCTTCCTGGTCGTCATCGGCCTCCAGGTGCTTCTCTACGGACTCTGGAGCGGTCTGGTTCAGATGCAAACGCAGGAGCGAGCGCAACAAAAGATTTCGGCGAAGAAGGCCAGGAAGTAGCCTGCCTTCCCATCCAATTACCTCTTTTTATCCCGATTACATATTTGACACAATTACATGAACCTGCGGGCCTCAAGGAAGGATTTCTTCCAGTGCGGGTCGGAGAGGCTCTCTTTCTTGACGTTCCCTCCCGAGCTTGGGGCGTGGACAAAGATGTCGTCTTCCAGGTAGATGCCGACGTGAGAGTTTTTCTTCCCGCGCTCGTAGAAGAACAGCAGATCGCCTTTTCGGATCTCCTGGAAGGAAACGGGGCGGGTGACCTTTCTCAATGGCTTAGTGCCGTGTGGCACGGACAGCCCAGCCGCGAGATAGCTGTAACGTACGAGACCGCTGCAGTCGAATCCCTCCGGGTTGTCGCCCCTGTACTTATAGGGCCTTCCGATCATGGCCACGGCCGTGTTAGCCGCCTTCTCGCTCATGGTCGGAGTATAATTCGTGACGGGCCTCGCTGGCGCGGAGGAGCAGGAGACCAGCATCAATGAGAGGCTTGCCGCGAACCAGCCAAGAAAGTTTCTAATCTGTCGATGATTCACGTCTTTCAAGTTCATCCAGGCCTTTCTGTGAAAATAGAATCCTTTCTCAAAGATTCTTGTTCACCATGATAAATTCCTGAACGGGAATTTGAGAATGAAGCGTAATCGAGATATTTCCCAATTCTTTTAAAATGTCTTTTTTTGCATCGCCTTCTGCAACCTTCGGGAAATACGATCTGAAGCGATCGAGTGGAATAATTTCGGCCGAGTATAATGTTTTTTCCCGAAATCTGCAAGCGAGAATGAAACTCCTGTCCGTTCCATTTCCTTTCTGATCAAAGACGAAATTACCCAGACTGTAGGCGATCACCTTGTTCTTATATATCTCGATCCCCTGCATCACGTGCGGATGGTGTCCAATGATCATGTCAGCGCCCCAGTCGATGATCTGGTGGGCTTCCTCGCGCTGTTTCCGGGTAGGCGTTTTCTCATACTCGATCCCCCAGTGGAGTGAGACAATGAGCACGTCGACCTGACTTCGGAAGGCCAGGATGTCCTTTCGGATATCATCCATGCTGATCGGCGCAATTCCGGCCCGACTTCTTTGTGCATAGACGGCCCGTGAGTGGGCCACGCCATAGCCAAGGAAGCCGAACCGTACGCCGTTCCTGGTGAGAATCACCGGCTGACGCGCTTCACTGATGTCCTTTCCTGCTCCGAACGGAGAAAGTCCCTGTTTTTGGAGATGCGAACGCGTGACAGCAGGCTCGTTAGGACCAAAGTCAAGCATATGGTTGTTCGCAAGGCTGAGGACCGTGAATCCAGCCTCCTTCAATACCGTAGCGGCGATCGGCGATGCGGCAAAGTTGTACGGCTTGTTTGGAAAGAACGGGGCTGACGTATCGTTCGCGATGCCTGACTCGAGATTTCCGAAAACAATATCGTGCTTCCTGAGCAAGGCCCTAACCTGATCGAAAGGATAGTGCTTTCCCCTGGTGTTCATGACTTTGCCGATGTATCTTCCGAGCATGACGTCGCCTACGGCTGCAAGACACACCTCCTCACGCTGACGGCTATAATCCGAGCAGGACAGTGCAGAGAGGAGAAGAGCGACAACGATTATTTTTAGAACGCGTATCATACAGTTACGACGGGCGCAACAGCCAATTAAACACGGTTTTAACCATTATAGTGGCAACCGTTAATTGCTGTCAATTGCAATTCCATAATCGAATCGAGTCACAAACCTCTTGACCCTTCTTCATCACCCTGCTATATTCAGCCCATGAAACGCAAAGTTACCTTTCTTCCCGACAATGTAACAGTCGATGTCGACGACAACGCGAACCTTTTCAGGGCCGTGAAGGCCGCGGGCGTGTACGTGCTTTCGTCCTGCGGCGGCAAAGGCAACTGCGGCAAGTGCAAGGTCGTGATCAAGGAAGGGAGGGTCGAGAGCGGCAAATCCCGTTCCTACCTGACCGCCGAGGAGTCCGAGCGCGGCTACGCTTTGGCCTGTCTCTCGCGGATCAAGGGTGATCTTATCGTAGAGATCCCGCCTGAGTCGCGCATGCAAGCCAAGCACAAGATCGCGACAGGCGCCAAACCCGAGGAGCTTTTAAAGCTCATGCAGGCCGCAGGGGGGTGTCTTGAGTCGCGCATCAGCAGGGTCTACCTCGAGCTCAGCCCCCCCACGATCGACGACAACATTGCGGACTACGAGAGGCTCCGGCGTGCGCTGGACAATGCCGGCTTCAATGCATCGCACCTTCACATGAACTACCAGGTGCTCACCAAGCTGCCGCACGTGCTGCGTGAGGGCGCGTGGAAGGTGACGGTTTCGGTCTTCAACGTCGGTGCCGTGCTGGAGGTGCTCGACATCTACACAGGAGAAGCGACCCACAAACGCTACGGAGCGGCCGTGGACATCGGCACCACCACCGTTGTCGTGTACCTCGTGGATATGTCCAACGGCCACATCATCGGCACATCCTCGACGTACAACAGTCAAGTCAAGTGCGGAGACGACGTGATCACGCGTATTGTCTACGCCACGGAGCGAAACGGCTTGAAGGAGCTCCAGGACCTCGTCGTGGGAAACATCAATACCATGCTCGCGGATCTGGCCGAGAAGAGCAACGTTCCACCGGGAATGATAGAGTACATCGTGATTGCCGGCAACACCACCATGGAGCACCTCTTCTACGGCGTCAACCCCCAGCATATCCGTGAAGAGCCCTATATTCCCGCGGCGACTTTCTTCCCGCTCATCCGAGGCAAGAGCGTGGGCCTCCAGATCGATCCCCAGGCTATGGTTTACTCCATGCCGAACGTGGCAAGCTACGTGGGCGGCGATATCACCGCCGGCGTGCTGGTTTCCCAGATTTACAAGCAGGAGAAGGTCTCGCTTTTCATCGACATCGGCACGAACGGTGAGATCGTGCTCGGGAACAAGGACTGGCTCGTGACCGCGGCGTGCTCGGCAGGTCCGGCCTTCGAAGGGAGCGGCATCAAGTTCGGCATGCGCGCCATGGAAGGGGCCATTGAGGAAGTGGAGATCAATCCCAGGACCTTTGATGTGAACTATCGCGTCATCGGCGATTCAAAGCCCATCGGCATCTGCGGGTCGGGCATGATCGACGCGCTGGCTGAGATGTATCTGAACGGCGTCATCGACCAGAAGGGAAAGGTCCGGGAAGAGAGCGGGACAAAGCGCATCCGCAGGGGGGAGAGCGGCCTGGAGTACGTGCTCGCCTGGCGCGTTGAGAACGCTATCAACAAGGAGATTGTGATCACCGAGGTGGACCTCGATAATCTTATTCGCGCCAAAGCGGCCATCTACGCGGGCTTTGCCACGCTCGTCTCGCACATGGGTATGACCTTCGGCGACATCGAGAAGCTTTACATCGCGGGCGGGTTCGGCAGGTACATCGACGTGGAACGCGCCGTCACCATCGGCATGCTGCCTGACTTACCCGTGGACAAGTTCCAGTTCCTCGGCAACACATCGATCATGGGCGCCTATTTCGGGCTCCTGTGCGACCGTATGCGGCACGAGGCAGAGGAGATCGCGAAGAAGATGACCTACGTCGAACTATCCGTATCCCGCAGCTTCATGGACGAGTATATGTCTGCACTGTTCCTGCCGCACACGGACCTGAACGCGTTTCCGACCGTGCAGAGGGAGTTTGAGGAGAGAAAGAAGGGATAGGTAAGATGCCTGTCTTTTTCAGGGTGTACCCAGTAGTGATGCGATCCAGTAATTACGTAATACCTCGGTAGGGCAACGCCGATGGCGTTTTTCGGTACAAAATGTATTTTCTTGTGATAGAGAACAAAAGACGACATTGACATCTGTAGGTATTTTCATACACGCATTAACATCCCGACTTTCCGGGCTAAAACAGGTGTTCATCGCATTTCTCCTCTTTTTCCTGTAGGAAAAACCAAACAATTCTCAATTGTCTCCGAAACCGTTCAAACACCCTCGCAGCGGTATTACCCATCAGCAATCACGTAGTTACCGTAAGCAGTCCTTTTTGGCATAGCGTTTGCTTTTTATTAACTGAAGAGACGAGATGAACAATGTCCCGCTTTGATACGCTCCATCCGGACGTGGCTGTGAAAAAAACAATCAACCTGAAAACGGCAGTTGGACGCTGATGAACGCAGATTTACGCAGATAAAACCAGAGTATAAGGTTAA
>JBLMWN010000154.1:0-37484 GCA_050257255.1 Betaproteobacteria bacterium
CCGCAGAAAGAGTGGGGGAACCTGTCGCACCTTCTCATTTTCCACGGAAGGGCGGTCTGTCAGGCCAAAAAACCTAATCATGCCGCGTGCGTCCTATTCAGTATCTGCCCCTCAAGAAATATCTGAACCATCTGCCCGAACCCGACGCAGAAACCGCGATCGATTCATTTCCTTCCGGGAGGATAACCGACCTGTCTGATCAACTACAATCTCAGAGATGATCGTAATTCCGGTTTTGCACGCATTGAGGGGGATGGCGATAGAGAAACACTGTTTCGGACCCGGACTATTTTATTGTCTTTGGCCTTTCTTTTGTGATACAATAAAATAATTTTATTGCTCAACTGCATTCATAATCTTTTCCATCCTGCCTCAGCTGGTTTCCTTATAGAGAGGAACAACATCGATGAATTACTGCTTTCAGCGGTCGTTATACCTGATCGTCTCATCCGGTGCCGCACTCTTGATGATGGGCGCCAGCCCGGAGAGACACAGCTCGACGAGCAGCGTAACCAGCAACACGACAAACAGCATGGCGAGCAGCGTGACAGGCAGCGTGACAAACAGAATGACGAACAGCCTGCATAGCGTGGTGACGAGCAGCATAACGACCCGACCTACTGCCAGCGTTATGAGCAGGCCGACCGGCACCCCCGTAACTCTTTCACCCTATGCTGAAGAGCTCGCGAAGACCATCAAGTTCGACCGACAGGTGCTCATCATGGTCAAGGAGGAGACCCACGAGCGCATCCAGCGGCTGATCGGTTATGATGAGGACGGCTACCAGATCATCGCACCGGGCATCGCCGTGACCGTGCCCGAAGACAAGTCGGACTGCATCCTCTTTACGCTTCGCCGCAAACTTACGCCTCTCAAATACATGGCCTTTGTCGTGGAGATGAATGCAGCGCTCAAGGCCGACAAGATCGGCATCCTCAAAGGTACGGACAAGTACGAGATCCTCCGGATCATGCATACCGACGGCGATGAGTATGATATTTCCAACCAGGATGTGATAGACCGGCTGAAGGAGTGGGAGAAAATCGCCTCCTTTGACGTCACCGGTGCCGACAGCGACTGGGTTGAAATCGAGTTTAAAACGCTTCCGAAGGACCTGACAGCCTTTGCCGAGGAAGTGTACGATTTCAGCCCTGATGCTGTTGACGAGGGGCCGGGCACCGTCGAAGGATTGATCAAGGAAATACAAAAGACGAAGCGGCTTTTCCTGCTCTGGGATTGAGAAACAGAGGAAGGATCCGTGTAAAAGTCAGTGAAGCTTCAGGACCAAAAAAAGCAGGCGGGGTTTCCGCCTGCTTGATAACCAGTTGCTGCATTCACGATAACACTTTTTCCCGCTTTGGAATAATGAATTAGCGGTATAGGAGAAACTACTTTGCTTCCGGAGCTGCTGGAGCCGGAGCTGCCTCTTCTTTCTTCATCTCTTCCTTCTTAGCAGCCTTCTTCTTTGCCTTCTTAGCAGCCTTCTTCTTCTTCGCCGGAGCCTTCTCTTCTTTCTTCTCCGGAGCTGCAGGGGCCGCCTCTGGCTTCGCCGCCTCCTGTGCGAACGCTACGCCCAGGGTAAGAGCAAACGCCATTGCCGTGAAAAGAGCAATAATCTTTTTCATGTGATTTCACCTCCCTTCCTGAATAAGTTTAATAACTCTAACAAATTAAGAGATTGTTGTCAAGCGTATTGTCCCTCGGCGCCGGCGTGAGGCTTCGCTTTTGAACCGTTGTAAGTAAGAAAGCCGGGCTTCAAACACCGTTTAACGACAAACCTTGTGAAATCAGTCATTTCTTGACAAACAGGAGGGATTCAGTTAGATTTATTTGTGGTTATCGCCGAAGAGGAAAGATCATGAAAAAACATTCTTTGGTAGTACTGAGTGCGGTAATTGCCGTTACGATGCTGTTTGGGTGCTCGAAAGGATACGAATCCCGGAAAAGCGCTGAAGAACTCAGCGTAACACTTTCTGTCGAGCGCTATCCGCTCGTGAAGGGCGATAACGCGCTGACTGTAAAGGTAAAAGACGCCTCCGGAAAAGTGGTCACCGACGGCACCGTGAATGTGCATTACTTTATGCCTCCCATGCCGGGGATGGCGCCGATGGACTATAATACTCAGGCTATGCTCAAAGGTGACGCCTACGTGTTCTCAGCCAACATTCCTATGGAAGGCGGATGGAAGGTCGAGGTCTCCGTTGCTCGACCTGGCAAGCAAGCTGCTACGGCTACATTCAATATCGATGCCCGATAGGCGCCAGCCGGCAGCCGGCGTTCAGTAAAACTGGGGCCGAATACGGCGTTCCGGCTTCTGCCGTCCAAGTATGATCAAATCAACCTTCAGGCGCATCAAGGGACTCAGAGCTTATGTGCTCGCAGGCCTCCTCGCGATCATCTCGCTCATCCACTATCTTGTCGGCGGGGCGCAGGCGGGTATCCTCCATGGGCTCCTCGGCCATCTGTATATCGTTCCGATAATCCTCGGAGCCTACTGGTACGGTATCAAAGGTGGTGTATCGGTTTCGATATTGTCGACCGTGCTGTTTTCGCCGCACCTGTTCCTGCACTGGCGCGATCCGTTCTTGGATGTCTACAATTATGTCGAGTTGTTCCTCTTTCTTCTGATTGGCGGCGTGACCGGCGTGTTGAGCCAGATGGAACGTAACCAGCGTATGCGGTATGAAGAGGCGTTACGGCGGCTCGATGATTCCCACCGGAAGTTGAGAGAGCAGACGGACATTCTGTTCCAGACGGAAGAGCAGTTGAGGCGCGCCGACCGTCTGTCGGCGCTCGGTGCGCTTTCGGCCAGCATGGCCCATGAGATTCGCAACCCCTTGGGCTCCATCAAGGGTGCTGTCGAGATACTGAAAGACGGCTACTCGCCCAATGACGCGAAGTACGAGTTCATCCAGATCCTGCTCAAGGAAACGGACCGGCTGAACAATATTGTGCAGGAGTTCCTCGGCTTCGCCAGACCCAAGCAGCCCGAGTTCCGCGAGGCGGACCTGAACGACGCCATCGAGTCCGTTCTCACGCTCACGGCACAGGAAGCAAAAAAATCGGGCGTCAGCATCGACAAAAAACTCGATCCGGCCATTGGCAGGCGCAGCCTTGATGCGGGGCTGCTGAAGCAGGCTTTTTTGAACCTGATTCTGAACGCAATCCAGGCGATGCCAGGCGGCGGCGTGCTGACCGTAGAGAGTCATCTCAATAGTGATTCGATTGAGGTGAAGATAGCGGACACCGGTGTCGGGATATCGGGAGAAAACCGGAAGAAGCTTTTCAGTCCTTTCTTCACGACCAAGAAGAACGGGACAGGGCTCGGCCTTGCGATCACCTACCGGATTATCGAAAACCACCGGGGCAGGATCGACGTCGCAAGCGAACCGGGAAAGGGAGCGACGTTCACGGTGAGAATCCCGATATGACAAAGCAGTTTGCCGCCAAGGACGCAGAGGAAAGTGTCATAACTATGTCGGACGCATATTGACGCTGAAAAGTAGGATTTAAAGCTTGCATGTGAACGTTTAGAATTTTAATCTGCGTTTATCTGAGAGAATCTGCGGCAGGGACTGTCCTTAGATTTTCTCTACGTCCCCCTGCGGTGAGAATTAATTGAAATGAAAAAATCTTACATCCTTCTCATAGATGATGACGACAGCCTGCGCCGGGTCATGGAGTTCAGCCTGGCCGAAGCGGGATACCGCGTGCAAACCGCGACGAGCGGCGAAGAAGGCCTGCGCCTCTCCGAGAAGGACTCCTTTGACGCCGTGGTCACGGACATCACCATGCCGGGTCTGAGCGGGATGGAGGTCCTGGCCAGGATCCATGAGAGGGACGCCAATCTGCCTGTCATCATGATCACAGCCTACGGCACGATCGAAAACGCAGTGCAGGCAATGAAACAGGGAGCCTTCGATTACATCACCAAGCCCTTTAACCGGGACGAACTCCGGCTCACGCTGGGAAAGGCGCTCAGGATGCGGCGGCTCGAAAAGGAGAACGTCGAGCTCAGGGCCGAGGTCACGGACCGTTACCGCTTCGAGAACATCGTGGGCAGCAGCGAAAAGATCAAGGAAGTGCTCGACCTGGCCGGGCGGGTTGCTGCGAGCGACGCGACGGTGCTCATCACCGGTGAAAGCGGGACAGGCAAGGAGCTCCTTGCCAAAGGCATTCACTATAACAGCAAGCGGGCCGACGGCCCTTTGGTGGCGGTGAACTGCGCCGCGATCCCCGAGAACTTGATCGAGAGCGAACTTTTCGGCCACATGAAGGGCTCTTTTACCGGCGCCGTCAGGGATAAAGAAGGAAAGTTCGAGCTTGCCGATGGCGGGACGCTGTTCCTGGACGAAATCGGAGACCTGCGTGTTGACCTGCAGGCCAAAATCCTCCGTGCGCTCCAGGAGCGCCAGGTGGAACGCGTGGGCGGCAGCAAACTCATCCCCGTGGACGTGCGCGTCATCGCGGCCACGAACCGGGATATCGAGCACGATGTCAAGGAAGGGAAGTTCCGCGAGGACTTGTACTACCGTTTGAGTGTGATAACGCTGCGGATGCCGGCGTTGCGCGAGCGCAAGGACGATATTCCGCTGCTCGTGAACCACTTTCTCAGGAAGTTCAACAGGGAAACCGAAGTGGCAATCGTGGCCGAAGCGCTCGCGGCGCTCAGGGCATTTGGCTGGCCGGGGAATGTGCGAGAACTAGAGAATGTCATCGAACGGGCGTCGGTGCTCAAGCGCGGCAACGTTGTCACGCTCGCTGATTTGCCGGAGAAACTGAGGAAAGAGGCGGGAGGGCTCGAGAATATTATTTTAAACCTGCCGGACGAGGGGATTGCGCTCGAAGACCTCGAGAGGAGTCTAATCGTCAAGGCCTTGGAAAAGCATAAGGGGAACCAGACTCACGCCGCCGAATACCTCGGTATCACGAGACCGACGCTCATTTACCGGATGGAAAAATACGGCCTGAAATAAATTGATGCTCGATATATGATTCACGATGCAGCAGGGGTGCCTTCACTTCCCTGACAAATCGTGCATTACCTATTGTGCATCATGAATCGTATCATAAAAGGAGGAAGGTATGGTAACAAAGACACTTAAGATACAGGGAATGACCTGCAATCACTGCGTAATGCGGGTTGCAAAGGCTCTCATGGCAGTACCCGGCGTGCAGGACGCGAAAGTGGACCTTCAGAAGGCTGAGGCGGCAGTCACGTATGACGACTCGGAAGTAACGACGGACAAACTTTCGGTCGCCGTGGTGGAAGCCGGCTACAAGATTGTATAGGAGATTTCAGACATAATTCCCGAATCAGCTCGATAAGCCCTTCGTATGCAAGCATGAAAAAACGAAGGGCCTTGCTTTCAGCACGAGAGGTCGTGTATGTCGCGTGAATGAGCAGGGAGAGAAAGGAACTTCTGCGGTATCCTGTTCCTCCACTCGCGGATTTTTCTCCCCGGGTAGCTTGACAACCAAGGTATCCGTCAGTATAATTCCAGCGTGTTGTAAACACCGGTCGTTAATATTAATTTGATGGAGGGACTCATGGCCAAGTCGCTGCGGGATCTGATGCCGGTTAATGCAAGGAAAAAACTGGGGAGCGCGAGCACGTTGAAAGTGCTGTCCTCTCACGATGTCTTCCGGGTGCTGAAAGAAGACAGGGTGATCATCATGGCATGCAACACCAGGATCAAGCATGTGATCCCCGGGATCATGCGTGCGGCCCAGGACCTGGACGCTGTCGTGTGCTATGAGCTCGCCAAGAGCGAGAGTGACCTGAAGGGCGGATACACGGGCATGACCCCGTCCCAGTACGCGGACGCCGTATTCGGCTATGCCGAGGCCGTGAAGCTGACCAAGCCGTTTTTCATCCACGGCGACCACGTGACGACCAAGAGCCCGGATCCGGCGGTTGTGGGCGCGTCCGGCGACCTGGTCAAGGCGCAGCTCGAGGCTGGCTACACATCGGTGGCGATCGATGCATCGTTCAACGAAACCAACGACAACATCAAGATCAGCGCCGAATTGGGGAAAATGGTGCTTAACGCGGGGGCCGGGCTTGAGGCTGAGGTGGGCGAGATCAAGTCGACGAAGGAGGGCGGCGAGATTACGACCGTGGAGGAGGCGGTGGAGTTTATCGAGGGCATGGAAAAGGCCGGCGTGCATATGGACCTTCTGGCGACCAATAACGGCTCGAAGCACGGGAACTACAAGCCCGGTGAAGAGGTGCACATCGAACTCAAGCGCACGGGCGACATCTACAACGCAATCAAGAAGTGGGGAGTCTGCATTGCGCAGCACGGCATCACGGGCACGCCGCTCGATCTGGTGGGCCAGTTCGCCGATTACGGGATCAGAAAAGGCAACGTGGGAACCAACTGGCAGAACATAGCGCACGACTGTCTTCCTGCCGACCTCATGAGCAAGATGCGCGAATGGGCGAAGAAAGAAAATAAAGACATCAAGTTCGCGACCAAGCAGTTCCTGTCCGATATTAATTCGATCCCCATGGACTGCGTGAAAAAGACCGAAGAAACAGCGTACAAGTCTGCCGTTGAGTTTATCACCGCGTTCCGCGCAAAAGGCACTGCGTCGCTCGTGGAAAAACAGCTGCTGGCCGGTTAACATTCTTTTTTAAGCCGCTATTTGACGGGATCATCAACAACAGGCGCTTCTTGCGCGGCACAGACGATGCTGATGGTTCTCGGCTCCACGAGGAGACGGTATTATCTGTGTCGCTTCTTGTTTGCTCTGGTCCTGACCCCAGCCGAAAAATGAGAGGCAGCAGATGGATCAGCCGACGAAGTGGAAAGTCCTATTCGCGAAAAGATTCAGGCGGCAGCTCCCCCTGGACATTGACCACTGCTCGCCGATTGCGCTCCGGACAATAATCCTCGATGTACATACTCCCGCTGCCATCCTCGACCGCATCGCCCAGGCTTACTGCGATGATGAAGAAATTCTGCGCGACCTCGTCCGCTGCCCCAACCTGGACGAGACAACGCTCGCGTTCATTGCCTTGACGGCTTCGGAGGAGATGAAAACCTTCGTGGCCGGCACCCGGGTTGTTGATGTGGTGATGGGAGAAGCGTCCGGCGATGAGAAGGCCGAGGGAGACAGGAAAAAACTCAATATCCAGCAGCTCATTCAGAAAATGAGCCCTGCCCAGAAGATCAAGCTCGCTGTGTCCGGGGCGAAGGAGGCGCGGGGGCTGCTGATCCGGGAGGCGAGCAAGGTCATTGCCACATCGGTGCTGGAAAATCCGCGGATCACGACCGGCGAGATAGAGTTTTTTGCCAAATCAACGAATCTGAGCGAGGACGTCATCCGCAAGATCGGGACTAACACCGAATGGACAAGAAAAAATACTGTTGTCTCAGCCCTGGTGAACAATCCCAAGACTCCGGTCGGCATTTCCCTCGGATTCATCAACCGGTTGAATGATCGTGAGCTCGGTCTTCTTGAAAAGAGCCGCAATATTCCGGCGCCCGTCAGAAGAGCGGCCCAGGGCCTGCTTGCAAAGAAAAAGCTAGGCCTAAAAAAGTAGACCCCGGATCTGCATGCTCCTTCCGACAGTCATGCTATACGAACCGCGTTCTCCCCAATACACAGTATCCGAGGTATCGTGATGAAACGTTTGGCCATTATCATCGTTGCACTTGCGCTCTTGGCATCGGGATGCGCGAGGCCCAAGACGGTCCAGAAGACCGAGTCAATCATGGGCACGGAGGTAACCATCACGCTCGTCACCCGGTCAGCCGAAGAAGGAGAAGCGGCCATCGATGCAGGGATGGCCGAACTGCGGCGGCTGGATGCCATGATGTCGCTTTACAAGGATGACAGCGAGATCACGAAGGTGAACCTGGCTGCAGGCAAGCACCCGGTGAAAGTTTCCCCGGAAATGATCGAGGTTGTGGAACGGGCAGCGGAGGTGTCGAAGCTTTCGGGCGGAGTATTCGATGTCACGGTCGGCCCCCTCGTTGTCCTATGGCAGATTAGGCTGAAAGAGGGGAAAATTCCTACCGACGAAGAAATAGCAAGGGTCCGTCCCCTTGTGAACTACCGGAATATCGTCATTGATAAGAAGGTGTCCACGATCTTTCTCAAGAAGCCCGGCATGATCATGGACTTTGGTGGCATGAAGGGATACATGGCGGACCGGGTAGCCGATATATTCAAAAAAAGAGGAATCAGCAACGCCGTCATTGCCCTTGCGGGAGATATCTGGGTATTGGGCCATCGGGACGACGGCAAGCCTTGGAGGATCGGTGTGCAACACCCGCGGGAACCCGACAAGGTCCTGACCGTCCTGGACCTCAATGACAAATACATTTCCACGTCCGGTGATTACGAACGGTTCGTCATCAGAGAAAAGAAACGTTATCATCACATCATCAATCCCCGAACGGGAAAGCCGTCGAAAGGGGTCATCTCCGTGACCCTCGTCGGAGACAAGGGAGCGCTCATTGATCCTCTCTGCAAGGTTCCGTTCATTCTTGGCGCCGACGAGGGATTGAAGATCGCAAAGAGCGTCGGTGCTGAAGCAATTATTGTTGATGAACAAGGAAAGATCTTCATGACCGGCGGGATCAGGAATTTGATGGACGAGCAAGGTCGCTGAGTCCTGCGACGGTTCGATTCCGGCGGATGCTCTCGCCCCGGTGCTTTTTGAAGATCATTGAACCAAGAATGAGCCATGGGAAACTCCACTCGAATTAAAGTGATGTTCCTCTGCACCGGCAATTCCTGCAGGAGCCAGATGGCTGAAGGGCTTGCCCGCGAGATCGGCAAGGGCATCCTCGAGCCGTACAGCGCAGGACTTATTGCCGCAGGCGTGCATCCGCGGGCAATCGAGGTGATGAAGGAAATCGGCATAGACATTTCAAAACAGAAATCGAAAGAGATAGACGAAGGTCTGTTGCATACGATGGATGTCGTCATCACGCTCTGCACCAGCGCTGAACAGGCTTGTCCTTGGACTCCGCCGGACATGAAGCGGCTCCATTGGCCTGTCAAAGATCCGGTGGGGATAATCGGGAGCAGGGAAGAAGTCATGAAAGAGTTTAGGCGAGCACGGGATGAAATTAAGCAAAAAATTGATGAATTCGTGAGGGCCTTGAATCAGGAGCGCGCCGGAACCCGGCATCGCTGATACAGCCGTTCGTCCGTTTTAAAACAGCGTTATGATGTAAAAAAAACAGTTGCGCATACAAAGCGAGACTGGTATTATGGTAAACTTAATTTTACTCTTGAACCCGAGGACAGGGTTTATACAGATGACATCGAGGAGGAAGCATGGTTAGTTTGACAGACAACGCGGTAAACAAGTTCAAGGAAGTCGTCTCCAAGCAGGGCGCTGCCGGAGACGGTGTGCGGATCTTCGTTGTTCCGGGCGGCTGAAGCCCCTCATTGGCTATGGACATAGCCAAAGCGGCACAGATGGGCGATACGACCATCGAAGTGAACGGTCTGAAGATTTTCCTGGAGGAACGGGCCAACGCCATGCTCGCGAATACGAGCATTGATTTCCACGAGCATCAGGGTTTCGTTCTCACCGGCATGCAGCCGAGCTCATGCGGCTCTTCCTGCAGCTGCTAGCACAAATTATTTAAAACCACTCACCACAACCGCTGTTTCCGTCCGGAAGCAGCGGTTTTCTTTTTCTGCATCGACTGTCCAAATCTCATCACGGCAGACGCAGCAATGCCGGCGATAGTGCATGAATAGTCGGCGTCATCGGCGCCGATATTTGCTACAATATAAACATGCATTTACCCTGATTGACTGTCCGCAACACAATGTATCTTAACCACACGGGGCCGAGGATAAGTCGTATGAGAAAAACGATCTCAGCGCTGCTCTGGATCATCCTCCTGTTTAGCGCCGGTGCAACGGCATATGCAGCCGAGACGAAGCGGGAGGAGAGCAAGTGTCCGCCCGGAGCAGGGCAGGCGAAGGACAGCAGCGGCATCTGCGCAGACCCCGGCCAAGGACTCCTGCAACCGCTTCTGCAAATCGGGGAAAAAGAGCCCCCTTCCGAGACGGCAGGCGCGGAGGGCCCCCGTCAACTGGATTCAAGAGCTGGAACGATAATCGTCTATTTATTCTGGGGCACGGGATGCCCACACTGCGAGGATGAAAAACGTTATCTTGCCGAACTACAACGTAAATATCCTGACGTGGAAGTCAAGGAGTGCGAGGTCTTTTACAACAAGCAGAATCGCAGCTTGTTGACGGGCTTGCTGAAGGTCCACGGCATGCAGGCCTCCGGCGTCCCGATCACCTTTGTCGATGATAAGGTGTTCGTGGGATTTTCTCAGCAAACGAAGGAAGCGATGGAAAAGGCGATACGTGCATGCCGTGTGAAGAGCTGCGTGGATCCGGCCGATTTCCTGAAGGATAGAGGACGGCTCATAAAACCGGAACGTGCGGCACAGGCGATTTCGGGAGTTACGGTCACAACTCCCGGGAAAGAAAAAGGCTTGTCCGTCGATATTCCGCTGTTTGGAACGCGGGATGCCGGGAACACCTCTCTCCCGCTGCTTACGCTCGTCATCGCCGGGATGGACAGCTTCAATCCTTGTGCATTCTTCGTGCTCCTGTCTCTTCTCGGGCTTCTGGTCCATGCCCAGTCCCGCAACAAGATGCTGCTGGTGGGAGGGGTCTTTGTTTTCTTTTCCGGCGTCATCTACTTCCTGTTCATGGCTGCCTGGTTGAACCTGTTCCTGGTCATGGGGAATGTTTCAGCCATCACCAAAATTGCGGGCGGCGTTTCTCTGCTGATCGCGGCGGTCAATATCAAGGACTTTTTCATTTTTAGAAAAGGGGTTTCGCTCACGATTCCGGACAGTGCAAAGCCGAAGCTCTTCGACCGGATGAGGAAACTGCTGCGGTCCACGTCCCTCTTTTCGATCATCGCAGGCACGGCGGTCCTTGCGATCGTGGCGAATTCCTATGAGATCCTGTGTACGGCCGGGTTTCCCATGGTGTTTACGAGGATCCTGACGCTCTATAATCTTACGACGACTTCTTATTATCTGTATCTGGCATTGTACAACATCGTTTATATTGTCCCGCTTTTTATCATCGTTTTGGCGTTCACCATCACGCTCGGGAGCAGAAAACTTTCGGAACGGCAGGGAAGGACATTAAAGCTTGTCTCAGGTACGATGATGCTGGGGCTTGGCGGAGTCCTTCTCGTCAACCCCACGCTCCTCAACAGTCTTATGATGTCCTTCGTTCTCCTGGCAGGATCGATAGCGGCCTCATTTATTGTCATCTCGGTGGCGGGAAAATACGAGACGAAGAGTCTGGGTGAAAACCGGACAAGGATGCAATAAACCGATAGAGGCATAGGGGGGGAGGGTGAAAAATGACTGCGATATCATCTATACTATTATTAAGGGTCAGATGTTATGAAACAGAACGTGGAGAAATGGGGTTCCTGACATGATTGAGATCAGAAATTTATCTGTCAGCGTTGAAGGGAAAAGGATACTCAATGCCGTGAATCTCCACATTGGCCGTGGAGAATCCATTGTTTTGTTCGGTCCGAACGGTTCCGGAAAAACTTCACTCCTGAAGACGATCATGGGTATCCCGCAGTACCGGGTGGAATCGGGGACCATTATCTACCGCGGCGAGGAAATCACACAGCGAAACATCGACGAACGTGCCAGACTTGGGATCGGCATCGCATTTCAGCACCCGCCGGCGGTAAGGGGCGTGAAGCTTGAAGACATGCTGCGCATCTGCATGGAAAAGAGCGGTGTCTTCAAGGAAGAAAGGGTCATCGAGGCTGCAGAGAAACTGAATTGCATGGAATTTTTGGACAGGGACGTCAATCTGGGCTTTTCCGGCGGGGAGATCAAGCGGTCCGAACTCCTTCAGCTCCTCGTCCAGAATCCCGAATTCGTAATGTTTGATGAACCTGATTCAGGCGTGGACCTGGTCAATATCAATCTGGTGGGTAGGGTTATGAATGAATTGCTCGAGAAAGACAAAAGGGAAGACAAGAGAACCAAAGGGGGGCTCATCATAACGCATGCCGGTCACATCCTGGATTATGTCAATGCCGACAGGGCATACGTTATGCTGGACGGCACCGTAAGCTGCTCCGGGAACCCGAGGGACATTCTGGAGGACATACGGACAAAAGGGTATGAGGAGTGCGTGAGATGTCGAAGGTAAATCTTAAGGAAAAGGCGAAACGTGCTGAAAAGAAACCCGCAGCCATCGGACCGGATATCGACCTCGCCGCGTATTCCGTCCAGGCTGAGGAGCACGGCGGGATACAACGATTGACAGGATTGACCGATGAAGTAAAAGAGCGTGCTGTTACCGTGGGGATAGACACCGAGGAAGCGTGCAGGGCAGGGTCATTTTTTCAGATGGACCATTCGGTCATCCTCTCGTCAGCCTATCAAAGCGGCCTCGAGGTGATGAGCACCACCGAGGCGCTCGAAAAATACGAGTGGCTCAGGGACTATTGGTGGAAGGCCGTGCAGGTGGACGCGGACAAGTATACTGCCCAGGCCGAGCTGAAGCGGCACCACGGCTACTTTCTGAGGGCGCTCCCCGGTGCAAAGGCGGAATTTCCCCTGCAGGCCTGTCTCTACATGGCCAGGGAAGGGCTGGCGCAGAATGTCCATAATGTCATTATCGCCGAGGAGGGCTCGGAGCTCCATATCATCACCGGCTGCACAACGGCGCAGCACGTGAGATCAGGGCTCCATGTCGGTGTCTCCGAGTTTTACGTGAAGAAGAACGCAAAGGTAACCTTTACCATGATTCATAACTGGGCCGAGGACGTTGCTGTGAGACCGAGGACCGGTACGATCGTGGAGGAGAACGGCGTTTTCATGAGCAACTACATTTGCATGAGACCGGTAAAAACCCTGCAGATGTACCCCGCTGCATACTGTGTCGGTGAGAACGCCACCGTCAGGTACAATACCGTTCTTTTCGCGCCCGAAGGATCGAACATGGATGTGGGCTCCAAAGTGTTCCTGAGGGCCAAGGGGAGCAGGGCAGAGGTCGTTGCACGGGCCATAACGAAGGGGGGCGCTATCGTCACGAGGGGGAACCTGATCGGAGAGGTCTCTGGAATCAAGGCGCATTTGGAATGCCGGGGGCTCATCCTCTCTGAACGAGGATCGATCCTCGCCATCCCTGAGTTGGACGGCAGAGTGAGCGGCGTTGATATGTCCCACGAGGCGGCTGTCGGGAAGATCGCGGAGGAAGAGATCCAGTATCTTATGGCGCGCGGGCTGACCAGCGATGAGGCAACGGCCGCCATCGTCAGAGGTTTCTTGGACGTCGAGATCAAGGGCCTGCCGGAGCATCTCAAGGGAGAGATAAAAAAGGCGGTCAGCTTGGGAGAAAAAGAGGAACGTCTTTTGTGAAGATTTTTTGAACTTGAATACGGACGAACATACGGCTATCTCATGTCAATCCCGAAGGCATGGGAAAACCTGTTGTGGGTCGTGAGGTCCAGTTCTATCGAAGACGACCTCAATGGATACAGCATTTTTTCAGGGCCTTCCAGCCTCGGTTCGATGACATATCGTGCTAGAGCGATGTCTTTGAAGCACCCGTCGCTCCTGTTCTTTCTGACCCGGTATTTCAATCCCATAGAAAACGCTCCATCATTGGAGGAAATTATGCTGTTCATGATGCTTGCGTATTTATCGACGTCATCGCCGGTCAATATGGCCAGCATCGTGAGTGATTTATATTTTTTTCTGCCGTGGAGGTAGAGATTCTTGACCGCATCTCCTCCCAGATAAATAACATGGCCGGAATGGCTGATGAAGTAGTTGACGATCGGGCCGACGTGTTCCACGTCTTTTTTCTTCAGGAGGTGCGCATATGTTTCGGAAGATTTCTCGAGCCTGAACAGGGGTGTCGAGCTGAAATGGATCAGCGAAGGGTGGTTGACATCCAGGTGTCCTGGGAAGAAAAACGCTGACGGACTTTTCTTCCGAGGCGGTTCCGAAGCCGGCTTCGGAGACGTGGTCACGTCTTCAGTCTTGTGCTGAGACATTATGCCGCTCCTCTGAATGCCGATATTATAATCGAAACCGGGGGAAAAGAGAAGAGATTGTTTCGTGATAGTAGCGCACATGGATGTTATTTTTATTATTGAAAACGTCTGAAAACAAGCGAGGCGTTGATCCCTCCGAAGCCGAGGGAGTTGGAAAGGACGGCTTGTATATTTTTCTTTCTGGCTTTGTTCGGCACGTAGTCAAGATCACATTCAGGATCAGGGGTCTCGAGGTTAATTGTCGGCGGAACGACGCCCTGCTGCAGCGCGAGCGCAGCAACCCCTGCTTCCACCGCGCCCGCGGCGCCCAGCATGTGTCCGAGCATGGATTTGGATGAGCTTATTGCAAGTTTTCGTGCATGTTCGCCGAATGCTTTTTTTATGGCGAGTGTTTCTATCCTGTCGTTCGCTATAGTTGACGTGCCATGAGCATTGATATATTCGATATTTTCAGGCAACATATTCGCGTCGGAAAGCGCGAGCATCATCGCACGCGCCGGTCCTTCGCCGTCGGGATCGGGCCGGGTATAGTGATAGGCGTCTGATGAAAGCCCGTACCCCGCAAGCTCCGCGTAAATCCTCGCGCCCCGCTCTTGCGCATGCCCAAGCTCTTCGAGGATGAGTACGCCTGCGCCCTCGGAAAGCACGAATCCGTCCCGGTCCCGGTCGAAGGGCCGGCTGGCTTTTCCCGGATCATTGTTCCGCAGGGATAGTGCTCTCGCCTGGCAGAATCCGGCGAGGACGAGCGGCGTGAGCGCAGCCTCGCTGCCGCCCGCAATCATGACATCGGCATCGTCGCGCTGGATGATCTTCATGGCTTCGCCCAGGGCGTGCGTTCCCGTTGCGCAGGCTGTCGACACGTCGAGGCACGGTCCCTTTACCCCGAGCCTCATGGAAAGATATCCGGATGCCATGTTGACGAGCGACATGGGCGTGTAAAAAGGAGAGACCGCCTTCGGTCCTCTGTTTTGGAGCGCGGCCATGTTCTTCTCCGTTGTAGTCACGCCGCCGCGTCCCGAGCCGACGAGAACACCGATGCGGAACGCCCTCGATGGAGACTTTCGAGGACGGGCTCCGTGAGGCATGACAGCAAGCCCGGCGTCTTCCATTGCCATCAGCGCGGAGGCCAGGGCATACTGGATGAACGGATCCGTCCGGTGAGCTTCCTTCACGGTCATGAAAGCGAGCGGGTCGAACCTCTTGATCTCTCCGGCAATCCGGCACGAGAAAGCCGATGCATCGAATTTGGTGATCCGCCCGATTCCGGAAGCGCCCCGGGTCAGTGCCTCCCATGTTGCGCCCACCGAGTTCCCGAGCGGTGTGAGCATGCCGATTCCCGTGATGACGACTCGTTTGTCCATTGTGCGAGTATACGGTTTTCCCCTTTTTTTGTCAAAAGCACCCGTTGTGTCGCAGACATCACTTATCTGTCATTGTGGATTGGGTGTTGCAATCGAGCTTGAATGCCTGTGCAAAGGACATCCATAGTGCTGAAATTGCTCCTGCAAGGACTGCGCACCTGTATTAGACGGCCCGTTTCCGTTTGAAAACAGAAGGAAATCAGTTTGACAATGCGTTAAATTGTGTTATAGTTTATTAGTAAACAGGCATTTTAAATTTACGGAAGGGGGTTTTTGAGATGAAAAAGTCCGAACTGCTAACGATGGTAGTAAGTGAACTCAAAGCCCTTGCCAAGAAGATGAAGATCGTCGTGCCTGTGAGGGCGAAAAAAGCTGATATCGTTGACGCAATTCTGGCTGCATCCAGAATCAAGAAAACAGAGACCGCGAAGGCTGCAGAGCCGAAGAAGGCTGCTTCCAAGGCAAGTGCGAAGGCAGAGAAGGCCGGGGCGTCTAAGAAAAAGGCCGTCCCAAAACGAGCTCCCGAACGGAAACTCCCGAAGCCCGTCGCTCCGGTTCATGACTGGAAAATGCCGCCCGGTACGGAGGAGCCGCTGCTGGCGCAGGAGCGCGTGTCCGAGTCAAAGTACTACACAGGACCGGCAAAGCCAATGGCGATTGCGGAGCACGGTGAACTGCCGCAAACCTACGGTGAGGACAAGATCATGCTGATGACGCGTGATCCCTTCGTGGTACATGCCTACTGGGAAGCGACTCCGGCACGACTGGAGCGCGAGAAGGCCTGGCTCGGGTGGAGCAGCAAGCTCTGTGTCCGGATCTACGACATCACGGGAGTGCAGTTCGACGGACGGAACGCAGTCGGGTATTTCGATCAGGAGGTTTCCGAACGCGCCGGGAACTGGTATTTCGATCTCGGCCGGCCGAGCCACTCATTCTGCGCGGACCTGGGCCTGCTTTCGCCTGAAGGAAGGTTCCTGACGCTTGCTCGCTCCAACTATGTTACCATGCCGCGCGACGGCGTGTCCGACGTGATCGATGAGGAGTGGTTGCTCGTTGACGAAGAGTTTTGGAAGATCTACGGTTATCCGGAGGGCCTCCGCGGCGGCTCGTCTCCCGGGATGCAGGAGAAGGAGATGTCGCGGCGCAGGCGCCTGCGCATGCAGGCAATCACGTCGCCGGGTCTGTTTTCACCCGGGTGGGTAAAAGCCAAACGGAAATAGCCCATGGTCCCCCGGTGTCCTCGCGCCGGCGGGGATGTTCTTCAAGAATCGAGCGTGTAAAGTCCATCCGTTTGCGGGTGGACTTTTCTTTTGTCCCTCGCAGAAAGGCTCCCCGGATGAAGAAAAGAAGGAAGCACGCCCACAGGCGCACGGGCAGCGAGCCGACAGCAAAGGCCACTGGAGGCAGGATGGAAAAAGGTTATCTCGCGCTGGTGCTGCACAGTCATTTGCCCTTTGTGCGGCACCCGGAGCACGATCAGTTTCTCGAAGAGGATTGGCTGTACGAGGCGATCACCGAGACCTATATCCCGCTCATCAATGTGTTCGACGGGCTTGTGAACGACGGCGTGGAATTTCGCCTGACCATGAGTCTCACACCCACGCTCATCTCCATGCTTGCCGACCCGCTGCTTCAGCAGCGCTACCTGCGGCACATTAACAAGCTTATCGGACTGGCTGACAACGAGATCGAGCGCACGAAGCATGAACCGCAGTTCAATTCCCTCGCACGCATGTACCGGGACCTATTCGCCAACGCCCGGTTCGTTTTCGAGGAGAAGTACGGCCGGAACCTCGTGACAGCGTTCCGGAAGTTCCAGGATCTTGGCAAGCTCGAGATCATCACCTGTGCGGCAACGCACGGGTTTCTGCCGCTCATGGAAAACACCAAGGCAGTGCGCGCGCAGATCATGGTTGCTGTTGAGCATCATGCGAAACATCTCGGACAGGCGCCGAAAGGCATGTGGCTGCCGGAGTGCGGATACTATGAGGGACTCGACGAAATCCTGAAAGAGGCGGGCATCCGCTACTTTTTCATGGATTCCCACGGGATATTTCACGCCACCCCGCGGCCCAAGTACGGCGTCTATACGCCGATTTACTGCCGCTCAGGCGTTGCCGCCTTCGGCAGGGACATCGAGTCGTCCAAGCAGGTCTGGAGCTCCATCGAAGGCTATCCCGGCGACTACAACTACCGTGATTTCTATCGCGACGTGGGATTCGATCTCGACTACGACTATGTCAAACCCTATCTCCATCATGACGGGGTGCGTGTGAACCTGGGCATCAAATATTACCGGATCACCGGCGCATCAAACCACAAAGAACCTTATGTCCGGCAATGGGCCCTCGATCGTGCGGCAACCCATGCCGGCAATTTTTTGTTCAACCGGGAGAAGCAGGTTGAATGGCTCAGCGGTGTGTTCGGGGACCGGAAGCCGATCATCGTTGCGCCCTACGACGCTGAGCTTTACGGCCATTGGTGGTTCGAGGGGCCGGACTGGATCAACTTCCTGATCCGCAAGACCGTGTATGACCAGAAAACGGTGCGTCTGATCACGCCGATGGAATACCTCGCCGAAAATCCCCGGTGCCAGGTCGCCACGCCCTCCCGGTCGAGCTGGGGATACAAGGGATATGCCGAAGTGTGGCTCGATGGGTCGAACGACTGGATCTACCGGCACCTGCATAAGGCGGCGGACCGCATGATCGAGCTGGCGCAGGCCTTCCCGCGAGCCGAAGGACTACTTCATCGGGCGCTCAACCAGGCGGCGCGTGAGCTCCTGCTCGCGCAAAGCTCTGACTGGGCCTTCATCATGAAGACCGGAAGCCACGTAGAATACGCTGTCCGGAGAACGAAGGAGCATGTCCTCAGATTCACGAGGCTGTACCAGGACATCAAAGGAAACTGTATTGACGAAAGATGGCTCGGCGATATAGAATATAAAGATAATGTTTTCCCGGATATCGACTACAGCGTCTATGCTTAAGCCATCGGTCCTGAAAGAACTTACGAAGATCGTCGATTCTGCCAACCTCTTGACATCGCCGGAAGAGCTGACCGTATATTCCTACGACGCAACCCGGCGGCAGGCCCTTCCCTGGGCCGTAGCGCGACCCGCATCGTCCTCTGAGATCTCGAAGATACTCACGCTTGCCAATCGCGAACTGTTCCCGGTTGTGCCGCGTGGCGCAGGGACCGGCATGTCAGGCGGGTCCGTTCCGGTTGAGGGCGGGCTCGTGCTCTCGTTTGAACGCATGAACAAGATTCTTGAGATCGACGAGGAGGATTTCCTCGCGGTCGTTGAGCCGGGTGTTGTCACCGGCGATCTGCAGCGCGCCGTGGAGGCAAGGGGGCTCTTTTATCCGCCCGACCCTGCGAGCCACCAGTTCTGCACACTGGGCGGCAATATCGCCGAGTGCGCAGGGGGGCTCCGGGCGGCGAAGTACGGCGTCACGAAGGACTATGTGCTCGGCCTTGAGGTCGTGCTGCCCACGGGCGAGATCATCACCACCGGGGCGCGGACCATCAAGAGCGTGGCCGGATACGACCTGACGAAACTCATCATCGGTTCCGAAGGAACCCTCGGCGTGGTCACGACGAATATCCTAAAGCTCCACCCTTTGCCCGAGAGCGTCAAGGCCTAGGCCGCGTATTTCAATAAGGTGGACGAAGACGCGCGGGCATCGGCGAAGATTTTAGCGAGCAGGATCGTACCGCGTGCACTCGAGCTGGTTGATCAGGCGGCTCTCCGGGCCGTAGAGACCTATCTCAAGGAAGACCTTTCCGGGGGTGCCGCAGCCATGCTGCTCGTTGAGGTCGACGGACCCGTGGAGACCACAATGCGCGAAAGCGATCGGATCGCGGATATTCTGACCGGTTCCGGCGCAGCGCGGGTGCTCCGGGCCGAATCCGCCGCGGATCGGGAGCATCTGTGGAAGGCGAGGCGCTCGATTTCGCCTGCGCTCTATACCATCAAGCCCAAAAAGGTGAACGAAGACATCGTAGTCCCGAGGAGCAAAATAGCGGACATCCTGCGCGAGATTGATGCGATCGGCCGACGGCATGAACTCCTGATTGTGAATTTCGGCCATGCAGGCGACGGCAACATCCATACGAACATCCTGATCGATGAAGGGGATGTTCCGCGGGCGGAAGCAGCGGTAAAAGAAATCTTTGCAGCCACGCTCCGCCTGGGCGGCAGCATCTCGGGAGAGCATGGGATCGGTTTGTCAAAGGCAGCGTATCTCCCGATGGAGCTTGGCCCGGAAGCGCTGGGAGCGATGAAGCGAATCAAACAGGCACTGGACCCGAACAATATCCTGAATCCGGGGAAGATATTTGTCGATGCGAACGGCCCGAAGCCACGCTGATCGGATTGCGGAATGCGAAAGAGAAAACAAAGAGCACTGAACTGGATAAAAGGCGTCATCGTTGTCACGGCATTCTTGCTGGTGCCATATTCATCATCCTGGGCCGGCAGCGGTATGTCATCCCAGACAACCGAGGAGCTCCGGACCGAGGTCCAGGCCCTGCAACAGGAGGCAGCCCGGCTCGAGGAAGAGAACGCGGGGCTCCGCAAGATGCTGGCGGAACAGGAAGATAACCATCTGTATGTCGTGGTGGATACCGAAAGCAATCGTCTGACACTGCGACAGGGGAATGCCGTGCTCCATACCGCCGTCTGCGGGACCGGCAGCCGCAAATTTATTGAAGCGGAGACGGGGACGAACTGGTATTTTGAAACGCCCATTGGGTCCTTCACCGTCCTCGGCAAGGAACGGAACCCGGTCTGGATAAGGCCGGACTGGTCCTATGTCGAGGAGAACATGCCTATTCCCTCCAAGAACGACCCCGATCGGATCGTGCGCGGAGTGCTGGGGAAATATGCGCTGCTCCTCGGTAACGGGTATAAGATTCATGGAACGACGTGGACCAAGCTCTTGGGCACGCACTTTACACACGGATGCATCTCCTTAGGCAATGACGACCTTGAACTGGTCCATAAAGCGGTGAAGATCGGGACCAAGGTGTACATTTACTAGAGGAGATGCTGCATGGCGGGCGAGAAAAATGATGAACAATAAAATCCTGTGCGCATTACTCCTGCTATCCCTTTTCCTTCTGGGGGCCGGCAACGGCGAGCAGGACCGGGACGAACGGGGTGCACTGAGCGACATGCAGGCGACGCTTCGTGCACGGATCAAAGCCCTGAGGAACGAGCAGGATTATCTGCTGTTCCGTAATACGATGTACCGCACGGACTCGAAATACCTGGTCATCAACATAACAAAAAGGACCGGTCAGCTCAAGTACAAGAACCGGCTGCTGAAGGACTTCCGGTTCCGCACCTCAAAGAATTTTCATAATGAAGCACTCCGGACCGGAATTGTCGTATTGACAAAAAAAGTTGAAGGCAAGAACGGCCGGCATGCGCTGGTGTTCGGAAAATCGTTCATTGTTCAATGGAAACGAAGTACAGCCGACCTGCGGAAAACGGACACCCCATACATCTCGGTGACGAGAAAGGAATTATCGTCAATCTTCTACGCTGTTGAAGAAGGCTCGATGGCATATATCGAACGATGACTTCGCAGCAAACATGGCAGATCCTTCCTGCTCCTTTTTCGTTGCTTGCTGAACGCCTTATCCTGCGCACTCCTTCCACTTTCAGGTTGACTCAGCTCTATTTACCGGTATAATAATTCCATGCGTGAGCTCATGAGCGGCGAAGAATTTTACGACGGTACGGCCCTCCTTGGCGACCCGGTGCACGGCTATATTTCTTTTACTACGCCGCGCGGCGTGGCGGAGAAGACCGAGAAAGACCTCATAGACACACCGTGGATGCAGCGTCTCCGCCAGATTTATCAGCTCCAGAGCGCGCGATGGGTCTATCCCTCGGCCGAACACAGCAGGTTCCAGCATGTGCTCGGCGCAATGCATGTGGCAGGCAGGTTTGCACGCCATCTCTACCCATCCCTCAAGGCGGCAATACCCGATTGCCCCTCGGCCAATTACGTCGAAGAATTTCTCCGTATTGCCGCCATGCTCCATGATATCGGCCACGGCCCTTTCGGTCATTTCTTCGATGACAATTACCTTGCCCGGTTTGATCTCACCCACGAGAAGGTAGGTCAGTACATCATCAGGACCGAACTCGCCGACATCATTAAGGCCATCCGCCGCAGCCCTACGGGTGAGTTCGGCAAGGGAGAAAAGCTGAACCCGGACCAGGTGGCATTCTTGATCGGCAAGGGTACAGCGTCACCCTCTTCGAAGCAGCCGCGCTGGGTCGTTTTCCTCCAGCCCATTCTTTCGGGCATCTACACCGCGGACAACCTCGACTACGTGATGCGCGACGCTTACATGTGCGGTGTCGCGATCGGAGCAGTGGACATCGATAGGCTCATGTATTACACGTTCTTCACGGACAAGGGGCTCACGCTCCATAAGTCCGGCCTCACAGCACTGAACATGTTCCTGAACGCCCGGCTGTATATGTACACGAACGTTTATTATCACAGGACCACTCGGGCTATCGACGAGCACCTCAAGGAACTCTTCAAAGACACTATGGCCGAACTCTTTCCGTACAACCCCCTCGAAAATATCAAAAAGTATCTCTTTCTGACCGACTGGTCCTTGCTCGAGGCGGTGCGGAAGTGGGGAAATATCAAGAACGGAGCTGTTGCGGCTTTGGGGAAAGAGTGGGCCGCCGTCCTCTCCCGCGAGGTCAAATGGAAGATGGCCTATGACGTTACGCTATCCATGCGCGTATTTGAAAAGGGCAAGACCATCATCGACGAGGCGGAGCTGGTGAAGCGCATCAAAAAGAACCTGCCCCCCAAAATCAAGGAGTTGCCCTTCCGCGTGGACATGGCGAGCCAGGACCCGAGGCCGATCAACCCGCTCATGATGGGCGAGCGACAGATCTATGTGTTCAATCCTTCAACCCGCAAGGTGGAAAAGGAACCGCTCAAGGATTTCTTTGATTATATCCCCGCGCGGGTGGTCCAGTGCCGCGTGTTCACGCTGAATCATGACCATGACAGGGAACTCGCCGACATTGTGGACAAGGTCCTCGGCATCCAGGAAGAGAGCATCAAAACCAACGTGTAAAAAGCACCCCGCCGCATTTTCTTCCCGTGGTCTTTTTCAGAACGGAACTTTTCATTAACTTCATTCCCGAGATGTCGCTAGCGCGACGGCTGCCTGAAGTGCCGAATGGAGCAGACGCCTGCTTGGAGAAGGAAAACAAGTATAATTGGTCAAGAAAAATTTTTTTATTATTTTCGTTGCCTTTTTTATTTTTTTTGTATATCCTCTATTTATTAGGTGAAAGTGCCTTCTTAGCCGCTCGGGGGACCAATTTTTCATGTGGGGGCCATGATTACGATCAAGGCAGAACATAAAGTTATTATTATCACGCTACTTGCCGTCATCCTCATTTGGACCGTCGAGGCCGCCTACGATTCTCTCATTGTCCACAAAGGGCCCTTCCTTCATCTCCTTGGGAATGTAACCGCGCATGAGCCCTTTCTCCGGCTGTTCATGACACTGAGCCTTCTCATCGTCGGGATCGTCCTGGCCGGACAGGCGAGGGCCGCGGAAATGTCGCACAGACACTCTGCCGCGATCGAGATCTCCATGGACGGCATCGCCATTTACGACCAAGACGGAGCGTACGTGTACGTAAACCAGGCTTACGCGTCAATCAACGGATATGCGGACCCCGCTGAGTTGATTGGCAAAACCTATACGAATACCTACGATGAAAAAGAACTGGAGAGAATGGACCAGGTTTGTTTTCCTGCTCTTCTGAAGAACGGGCGATGGCGTGGTGAGCTCGTTGCGAAACGAAAGAACGGCAGCACCTACTTTCAGGAAGCATCGGTTACCCTTCTTGAAGACGGCGGCCGGGTATGCATCATCCGCGATATAACGTGGCGTAAGCGGAGTGAGGAGCGTCTGCGCCGCTCCGAGCGGTCCCTAAACATGATTTTCAACAGCATCCGCGATCCCTTCTGCATTTTTGACAACGAATACCGTGTCATCCGGGCCAACGAGGCCTATGGGGCGCTCAAGAGCAAACGGGTCGACGATCTGATCGGACGGAAGTGCAATGAGGTGCTTGAGGACGGTAATACGGTATGCGAGGCCTGTGTGGTGGACAAGTCCTTCCATTCCAAGGACCCCTGCGCCATGGAAAAGCAGATCACGCTTCGAGACGGTTCCTCGATGTGGGTGGAAATCTACACCTATCCCATCCTCGATGAGGAGGGAAACGTAACTCATGTCATTGAGTATACGCGCAACATTACGGAACGCAAGAAGTCGGAAGGCGAAAAATGGCGCTTGATCGAGCGGCTGGAATATCTGTCGAGAACTGACAGCCTCACGGGCCTCACGAACAGACGGGCACTGACCGACAGCCTCACGTACGAAGTCGACCGCGCAAAAAGGTACAATTCCGAATTATCGCTCATTCTGTGCGATATCGACAACTTCAAGGCGATCAACGACTCCTACGGACATGACGCCGGAGACCGGGCCTTGCAGGCCGTTTCCGCAACGCTCAAGACCCTTCTTCGGAAGGCGGATATCGCCGGGCGGTACGGAGGCGATGAATTCATGCTCATCCTGCCCGAGACCTCGATCGAGGGCGCCCAAAGCCTGGCCGACAAACTGCTCACCGTGGTCAGAGACGCCGATCTGTTGTTCCACGACGGGAAACCGATACGACTTTCGCTGAGCATCGGCGTCGCCGGACTCAAGGCGGGCGATGAGAACATCGATTCCCTGATCAAGCGGGTCGACGATGCAATGTATATTTCCAAGCAGCACGGGAGGAACCGCGTTTCCTCCATCGGCATCTGACTCTGCCGCCATCAACAGTACTGCACTGCGGTCACCGCATTCTTTCCCGTTTCCGGGACGCTATCGTTTTGTTACAAGCTCTTTCACTGTTTTGATGATTCGTGAAGAGGATATTCCCTCAAAATCCAGCAGTTCATCAGGCTTGCCGCTGCGCGGCATTTTCCGCACGGCGAGCGCGTACACCGGAACGCACGTCCCGGAGAGTGCGCTCATGACTGCCTCCCCGACTCCTCCTTCGGCGAAGTGGTCCTCCGCCGTGATGACCGCGCCGGTGTCGCGCGCGGCGCGGGAAAGCGCGGCAACGTCCAGCGGCTTGATGCTGTAGAGGTCAATCACGCGGATCAGGATGTTTTCTTTCTTTAATTCCTCATATGCCTTGAGCGCCTCATGGAGCGTGATGCCCGCGGCGACGACCACGGCAACGTCGGACTTGCTCGACTTCAGGATCTTGCATCCGCCGATGCGGAACACTTCATCGTTGCGGTAAATGATCGGCGTGTCCTTCCTCGTGGTGCGCAGATAGGCTATGCCTTTGTGCCTGGCCATCTCTTCGACAAGCTTTTCCGCGGACACTGCATCGGAAGGGTAGAGCACCACACTGTTCAGAAGCGTCCTGAACAGGGCAATATCTTCAAGGCCCATCTGGGACGACCCGTCCTCGCCGATCGAGACACCGGCATGAGATCCGCAGAATTTGATATTGGCGTTCGAGTACTGACTCATGCGGATCTGGTCGAAGGCGCGGGTAAGGAAGGCGGAAAAGGTCGAGACGAAGGGGACATTACCCCGGATCGAAAGGCCCAGCGCCGCGCCGACCATGTTCTGCTCGGCGATGTACATTTCGAAGAACCGCTCGGGATACGTTGCCTTGAAGATCTCCGAAAATGTGGAATTGCTCACCTCCGCGTCGAGCACGACCATACCGGGATAGGCGGGAAAGATGCGTTCGAGCGCCGTCCCGTAAGCATGTCGGGTGGCAACGGGCTTGTCCGATGCGTAGGAAACGGGTTTCATTTCACCCGCTTTTTGCTCCGGCGGTCTTTTGTCCTCCGGTTTTTCGATTGTTCCCCTGACGGATCTATCGATTGGTTCGAGTTCCTGAAGGGCTTTTGCAAGCTCGTCCTTTTTGAGCGGCTTGCCGTGCCAGCCGTTTTTGTCTTCGATAAACGATACCCCTTTGCCTTTGATGGTTTTGGCAATGATCATGACCGGCTTTTCCGCGGACTGCATCGCTTGTCTGTATGCCGTCAGTATCTGGGGCATGTGATGACCGTCGATTACAATCGGCTCCCAGCCGAAGGCCGCTACCCGGTCCTTATAAACCGAGAGGTCATGACCGTACATCGTCTCCCCGCGCTGGCCGAGGCGGTTCACATCCATGATGCCGATAAGGTTATTGAGCTTGTAGAAGGCGGCGATCTCCATGGCCTCCCATTGGGACCCTTCCGCCATTTCACTGTCTCCGAGGAGCACGTAGGTCCGGTAAGGCAGTTTATCGATATACTTGGCATTCATCGCCATGCCGACGCCGATGGAAAGCCCCTGGCCGAGCGAGCCTGTAGCGGCTTCGGTATATTTGAATTCACGCGTCGGATGGCCTTCGAGCGGGCTGTCGAACTTCCGGAACGTCAAGAGTTCCTTTTCGGTCAAGGCACCGGCAGCGGCCCAGATCGAGTAGAAAAGGGGCGAGGCATGGCCTTTGGAAAAGATCAGTCTGTCGTTGTTCGGATGGTGCGGGTTGTCGAGGTCGTATCTGAACGTTCCGCCGAACAGGAGACCGGTCATAAGATCTGCGGCAGACAGCGAAGAGGTCGGGTGTCCGGAGCCTGCTTCGGTGGACATGACGAGGCTGTAGTAGCGGATGAGCCTGGCGATGGATTCAAGGTTGTTCATAAGGGCCTCCTAACCCGGACAAGCCGGAACATTGAAACTTGGTCTTAATGATATTCTCCGCGTCTTTTGCGGCTCCGCACGAAAAAAATCTCGCCTTTTTGATTAGAATAGAGTCTATATTTAAAGTCCTTTTTCCGTCATGCCGGACTTGATCCGGCATCCAGAGGTGTCAGAAAAATCTTGGATTCCCGCTTTCGCGGGAATGACGATCTTGGTCTGATGAGCAGATAAAATACAGACTCTAGAATAATAATCAGAGCAAACTTTGTATCGTCTTTTTTATCAATTCGATAACCGGCCCCGGATACACCCCAAGACAGACAAGGAGAAGCGTGAGCGTCCCGAGTGCCACGCTGCCGCTGCTTGTGCGTGATGCTGCCAGACCTGCCGGCCCCTCCTCTTCGGACCTTGCGAACAACGCGACGATAATACGAAGATAATAAAACAGGCCGATAACGCTGTTGATCGCGAGAACGATCACCAACAGCCAGAGCGTTGACCCGACGCCCGCAGCAACAACATAAAATTTCCCGACAAAACCGGCAGTCAACGGCATGCCTGCAAGCGAGAGGAGCATGGCGGTGAACACCCCGGCGAGCCATGGCCGCCTCCAGACAAGGCCAAGATAGTCATCCATCCTGTCCGCGTCGCGGTCCGGACCGGAGAGTACGGTGACTACGCCGAATGAACCGAGTGTGGTAATGAAATAGGCGGCAAGGTAAAATGCCGCGGCAGTCAGGGCCATTGACCCGCTTGCCAGTACGGTCACAAGCAGATAGCCGAGATGAGAGATCGATGAGTATGCAAGGATGCGTTTCACGTTCGTCTGGAGCAGCGCCAGGAGATTTCCTGCGAACATGGAAGCGACGGCAATGATCGTCATGATCGTGAAAAGGGCCGGATAGGCATGGATGTCGATTTTCGTGAAATAGCGAAGGACGAGCGCAAACACTGCTCCCTTTGACGCGGTGGCAATGAAGGCCGTGACCGGCGCGGGCGCTCCCTCGTACACATCGGGCGTCCACAAATGGAAGGGGACTACTGCAAGCTTGAATCCGACGCCGACGATGATCATGCCGATTCCGGCCAGGAACGGCAGGCCGTGAACGCCCGGGCCTGACGCGCTCGAGCCAATCTCTCTGAATGCCATGCTTCCCGTCTCGGCATAGACGAGCGCCATCCCGAAAAGGATAAATGCAGACGAAACAGCAGCCAGGATCAGGTACTTGACGCCCGCCTCGACGCTTCGGTCGCTGTGACGGAGATACGCAGCGAGGGCATAGAGCGAGACGCTCAAAAGCTCGATGCCGAGAAAGAACGAAGCAAAGTGCGAAGCGGCAGCGAGCACGGCACAGCCGAGCGATGCGAGAAGCACCAGGAGATAAAATTCTTCCCGGTGACCGGCATGGATTTCCAGGTATGAATACGACAGGGCCGCAACGGCAAAGGCCGCAAGAACGATCAGCCCCATGAAAAAGAGTGCGTAGTGGTCGATCATGAGAAGCGGCGTTACTTCTCTCGGCGCCATGCGGGCCACACCGATGCAACCCGCGACCGTAAGCGCGAGACCGGCAAGCGTCAAACTCACCGTGAACGCGTGATTGCGATAGAACGCGATCATGAGCATGACGGCAACCGCAGTGGTTGATGGGATGATCAAGGGTGCGAGAACCGTTAGATCCGTCATGTTCACCGCACGCCTCCTTGCATTGCCTCCGGCTGCTCATGCGATACGCTGCCTGCGATCGCGCTTATTACCGGCTCCGCTCTTCTCAGGAGCGGGCGCGGGAAAATGCCGAGCCAGAGTATCACGATGATCATAACCGCCATCATGCCGGTCTCTCGCGCGGTAAGGTCGACAAGCTTCGGAACCTCTTTCTTTTCTCCATGGAATACCCGCTGAACGATCCAGAGTGAATAGATTGCCGCAAGGACAAGCCCGCTTGCGGCGATCACCGTCACGGTACTGTGGGTCCGGAACGAGCCGATGAAGACCAGGAATTCGGCAACGAAATTGCCGAAGCCCGGCAGGCCGAGCGAGGCCAGGGCAAAGACAAGCCCTACCCCGCTGAGGCGCGGCACCGTAGCCCAGAACCCGCCCATACGGTCCATCTCGCGGGTATGGATGCGCTCCTGGAGCATGCCCACTACGATAAAGAGCGCGCCCGTGCTCACGCCGTGCGCAACGATCTGCATGACCGCTCCGGAAAGCGCCGTCGGGTTGCCGACGAAAATGCCCAGAAGCACGAAACCCATATGGCTGACGCTGGTATATGCCACAAGACGTTTAAGATCGCTCTGGCCGAAGGCAAGCACAGCTCCGTAGATGATTCCGATAATTGCAAGTAACAGCATGACCGGTGCGATTGATGTTGAAACCCCGGGAAAAAGAGGCAGGACAAAGCGCAGCAGTCCGTACGCACCGGTCTTGAGCAGGAGCCCCGCCAGGATAACGCTTCCGGCCGTCGGCGCTTCGGTATGTGCGTCGGGCAGCCAGGGATGGAATGGAACCACCGGCAGCTTCACAATGAACGCACTGAGGAATCCGAGCATGATCCAGAAAGCCGCGTTTGGCGTCATGGATGTTCCGAGGAGCAGGTTGTAGTCAAAGGTATAGGTGCCGGTTCCCCTGCCGTGGATAAAGTAGAGCGCAAGGATGGAAAGGAGCATCAGCAGACCGCCCGCCTGGGTGAAGATGAAAAACTTGAGCGACGCGTACACGCGATTGTCGTGGCCCCAGATGTTGATCAGAAAGTACATCGGCACGAGCATCAGCTCCCAGAAGAAGTAGAACAGGAAGAGGTCAAGGGAGAGAAACACGCCGAGGATGCCGGCGAGTATCCAGAGGAGATTCAGGTGGAAGAACCCCACACGATCGCGGACTTCAGTCCAGGAGCAGATCACGGAGATAATGCCGAGGAACAGCGTGAGCGCCGCAAGCACCAGGCTCAGGCCATCCATGGCGAGATGAAGGCTGATCCCGAGCTGCGGGATCCAGGGCCTATTCAGTTCAATCAACCACGAACCGCGACTGAGGTCCAGCGGGACCGTCGATTCTGACCAGAGCCATGCCAGCAGGAGCGCATCGATCGCGAGCGAGGCAATCGAGACCCAGCGTGATGCCGTACTGTCTTTGTGGCCCAGAATCCACGCCGCGAGTCCGCCAAGAAGCGGTATGATGATGAGCCAGAGAAGGATCATGGTTTAGAGACTCCTGACAAGCGGGTTTCTGTACTGTAAGTGACACGTTACACCCTCTCCTTCAAGGAGAGGGATGGGGTGAGGATGGGTCATTTTTTATTACTTCCTGTAATATTTTTTCTGAAACAGCTTCGAACTTTTGCAGGACTTCATGGTTCCAAAATCGAAGAACGCGAAAACCGGCTTTTTCCGGCAATTTCGTTCTGATGCCATCTTCGGCTCTTTGTTCCTGATGCTGACCCCCGTCAACTTCAATAACAAGCTGCTTTTCAAGGCAAACAAAATCGAGCATGAAATCTTCAAATGGGTGCTGCCTCCGAAATTTCAAACCGATCATTTGCCTGCCGCGCAGGAGGTTCCATAGTTTTCTCTCGGCGTCAGTCATGTTGCGTCGCAACGCGCGTTGTAGGTTGCCTTGATAAATTGCCTTGTTTGTCTGGCCTCGCATTGAAACCCATCCCCACCTTGTTCCTCCCCTTGAAGGGGAGGAAAACTTAATTACTCAGCCCCTCCCATCCGATAGATGCATTCGCGGGCAGGCTTATGGAAGGCTACGGTTCACGGAAGAAAAATTATTATCCCCAAAAACACCACCGCGCCCAACGCAAGCGCCATTGCGTACCAACGGATCCTGCCGGTTTGGGTTCTGCTCAAGACGCCGTGACCGGCACGATTCAGATACGCTATCCCTCTATAGCCGGAATCAATGAAGTCACTTTTGTTGACATTGGCCAGCCAGAGGAAAGGGTTGATAAAGAGCATTCCATAGAGCCGATCAAAACCCCAGCCTGAGAACCAGAAACGCTGCAATCCGGCGCCGGCGCGAGATTGTGCTACCCGGCCTGCCATCTGAGGACTGCGGAGAAAGAAGCGATAGGCGATAAATATGCCCGCAAGCGAAACAAGCGAAGCAATAACCTGAAACACAAGTTCGTTCCCGCCACCGGCCTGACGTGCGGCCTGATCATGGAACACCGGCTGCATGAAGTTCGAGAACAGAGACAGGTTGCCGAGCGTTTCGGGAAGCTCCACGAATCCCCCGACGATCGAAAAAAAAGCGAGGACGACGAGCGGTATAATCATGCTTGCGCCCGGTCGATGAGTCACTTCCATTTTTGTTGTACCGAAGAACGTGACGAAGACCATGCGGAACGTGTACAGTGAAGTGATGAATGCTCCAAGGAGTCCTGCTGCCCACAACCAGGGACTTCCGGTTTCTGATGACCAGGTTTTCCACAAGATAAGGTCCTTGCTGTAGAATCCGGCCGTCACGAGCGGCAGCGCCGAGAGTGAAGCCGAGCCGATGAGGAAGGACCAGAACGTTGCCGGAAGCTTGTCACGCAGTCCGCCCATCCTGAACATGTCATGTTCATGGTGCTGGGCGAGGATCACCACGCCCGCGCCGAGGAAGAGGAGCGCCTTGAAGAACGCATGGGTCATGAAGTGGAACATGGCCGCTGACCAGGCCCCCACGCCGAGGCCAACGAACATGTAGCCGATCTGGCTGATTGTGGAGTAAGCGAGAACGCGTTTTATATCGCGCTGAGCGAGGGCGCTGAAGCCTGCCAGGAGAAGGGTCACCGCTCCTATTACGGCCACGGTTGTCCGGACCGCAGGCGCCAGCTCAAAGAGCACGTGCGTGCGTGCGATCAGGTAAACGCCGGCAGTGACCATGGTCGCCGCATGGATCAAGGCGCTCACGGGTGTCGGGCCCGCCATGGCATCGGGCAGCCACACCTGGAGGGGTATCTGGGCTGACTTGCCGAGAGCGCCGCCGAGAAGCAGAGCAGCGGCGAGGATCGCGGTTTCAGAGCCGGCTGGCCACGTGACCTGTGCAGTCCGCATCAGCTCCTGGATGTTCAGCGTTCCCAGGTTCGTGAAAAGAAGAAAAAGTCCGATTGCCATTGCCGTATCGCCGATACGGGTCACGATGAAGGCCTTGCGCGCGGCGCGGCCGTTCACGGGATCGGTATACCAGAAACCGATCAGGAGATAACTGCAGAGCCCCACGCCTTCCCACCCGAGATACAGGAGCACGAGGTTGTCGGCGAGCACGAGGGTGAGCATGGCGCCAACGAACAGGTTCATGTAGGCGAAGAAACGGCTATAGCCCTCTTCTTCAAGCATGAACTCGACGGAGTAGAGGTGAATAAAAAATCCGACAACAGTAACGACGAGAACCATAATCAGCGAGAGCGGGTCGAGCGAAAACGATATTGACGGTGCATAACCGTCAAACTGCATCCAGGTCCAGAGCGTCTGGGTAAAGGCAGAGCCTTGCGGCGGAGAGATAATGAAGCTGCAGCCGATTAGAATGGCGAGTAGCGCCGAGATCCCGACCGTGCCCGCACCGACGAAGGCAACAGCCCCCCTGGGCATGCGGCGGCCCGCGATCGCCAGGATGATGAATCCTGCGAAGGGAACGGCGGGTATGAGGAAGAGAAGTTCGTTCATAGCTTAGAATTCCAGAGTGAGAGCGGCTACCCTTTCATCCTGCTTGCGGCATCCGAATCCAGAGTCTTGAAGCTGTGATACAGCTGGAGTACAAGCGCCAGACCCACGGAAACTTCGGCCGCGGCCATGGTCAGGATGAAAATGAACATGATCTGACCATCGACCCTTGCCCAGCGCGCTCCGGCGACAACGAAGGCCAGGCCCACCGCATTCAGCATGACCTCAACGCTCATGAGCATGAAAACGATATTCCGGCGTACGAGCACGCCGATCAATCCGAGTGCAAAAAGAACAGCGGCGAGGATGAGGCCATGTTCCATGGGAATGCCTGCGATCATTACTTCTCCTCCAGTACTGAGTAACAGGACTAATGTTTATGCGGCCTGCCGAGATGATAGGCCCCAATGAGACCGGCCAGGAGCAGCATGGAAGCCAGTTCAACACCGATCACGTAAGGGCCGAAAAGAGCTATTCCAACCTGCTTGGGCGTTACCATGGCAACAGCAGGAAGCCGCTCCCGCCCGGCAGTGAACATAAAGATCAATTCGACTGCAAGGATCGCACAGAGGATCGAAGGCCCGATCCATATCTTCGGCCGGATCCACTGAGCTTCCTGTTCGGCCGCCTGCGAGCCGAGGTTCAGCATCATGATCACAAAGACGAAGAGCACCATGATCGCGCCGGCGTAGATGATCACCTCAAGCGCGGCGACGAAGGGCGCCCCGAGAGTGAAAAAAATCAGTGCAACCGCGAGCAGCGAAACGATCAGGTACAACAGCGCGTGCACGGCACGCGACCTCGTGATGACCATGAACGTCGAGATGACCGCTACGACAGCTGATATGTAGAATAAAAGATTCATGGGCCTTTCCGTATCCACAGATTACGCTGGTTGCGTGGTGTTAAAGCAGTGAAATATGCGGATAGTGTTCTACGGCAAGAGGCTTTTCGTGTCAACGGGCCGCTCTTCATTCTCCGCCTCGCCCTTGTCCTTCCCCTTGATCGCGAGTCCCGCGACGCGGTAGAAATTGTAATCAGGGTATTTGCCCGGTCCGCTGATGAGAAGGTCCTCTTTTTCGTAAACCAGGTTTTGTCGCTTATACTCGCTCATCTCAAAATCAGTCGTGAGCTGGATTGCATAGGTCGGGCAGGCCTCTTCGCAGTATCCGCAGAATATGCAGCGCGAGAAGTTGATGCGGAAGAATTCGGGATACCGTCTTCCGTGTTCATCCTCCGCAGCCTGAAGCGAAATACAGTCCACCGGACACGCCACCGCGCAGAGGTAGCATGCCACGCAGCGCTCCCCGCCGTCCGGGTCGCGAGAAAGAATGATGCGTCCGCGCCACCGGGGAGGGATGGAGGGCTTCTCTTCTGGATACAGGATCGTCGCCCGCTTCCGGAGCATGGTCTTGAAGACCGTCCAGATTGTCTTGAGAAGGCTAAGCATAATTAATTCCTGCCATAAGGTCAACGGAGATGCATCTTATCTGTCATTCTTGAGCAGGCAGGAATCCAGAGTATTTTAAAATCACTGGATTCCCGCTTTCGCGGGAATGACATAGTGTAAGGATTATTCCTCTGACTCTTATCTCCGAGCTTTTTGGTCTCAAGTCTATCCTCTTAAAAGGATCACTGCTCCCGTCACCACCAGGTTCGCCAGCGACAGCGGCAGCATGACTTTCCAGCCGAATGACATAAGCTGGTCATACCGCGGCCGGGGAAGGGATGCCCGGAGCAGGATAAAGAAACAGATGAACACAAAGGTTTTGATCAAGAACCAGGCCAGTGGCGGCAGCACCGGCCCAAGCCAGCCACCGAAAAAAAGCGTCACCGTGAGCGCCGAAATCAGCGTGATACCGAGATACTCGCCCACGAAAAACATACCGAACTTCATGCCCGAGTACTCCGAATGATACCCGGCAACAAGTTCGCTTTCCGCCTCCGGCAGGTCAAAGGGCAGGCGGTGCGTTTCAGCGATGCCTGCGATGAAGAAAACGACAAAACCAACGAACTGCGGCACCACGAACCACAGGCGGCGCTGGGCCTCGACGATTTCTCTCAGATTAAAGGAGCCGGCGATCATGACAACGCCCATAAGAGACAGGCCCATGAAAATTTCATAACTCAGCATCTGCGCCGATGCGCGTAGACCGCCCAAAAGAGAATACTTGCTGTCGGACGCCCATCCTGCCAGCGCCACGCTATATACCCCCAGAGACGACATGGCCAGGAAAAAAAGGAGCCCGATGTTCAGGTCCACGATCTTGATGCCCGGCGCAAAGGGAATGACCGTGTAGGACATGAGAACCACCACGACGATCACGGCCGGAGCGATAATGAACACGGCCTTGTCGGCAAAGGGCGGTATCCAGTCTTCCTTGGTGAAGACCTTGATCATGTCTGCCAGCACCTGAAGGAGGCCGAATGGGCCGACGCGGTTCGGACCGTAGCGGTCCTGCCACAGTCCGAGCAGCCTGCGCTCCATCCAGATGAGCATCCCCCCGATGGTCAATACCGCGAAAAGTACGCTGAAAATGATGACGAGTTGTCTTATTGTTTCCGACATGTCATGACGCCTTTACAATTCTACTATATTAGGAAGAACAAAATTCAAAGATACGTTACGAGCTGAATACAAACCGGCCATGCCCCTGGGCATTTCCGATAAGACTTTCACGCCCATTGTGTGCACCGTGTCGGCAATTGATAATTCTATTGTTCCTCCGTCGGCCACCTTGAGCCGCGACGCATCATCGGGATTGAGCGCGAGGTAAGGCTTTGGCGCCCGATCAGCGATGCCGGGGGACAGGATGCTTAACTCCTCGGAGCCGAAAACATGATAGAACGGCACGATCAGCCATTCATTCTCTTTTGATTTTACGGGTTCGGGCATATTCCGGAAGCAGGGTTCCTTATTAGTTACCGAAGGCTCAATCAATCTCCTGCCCGGATCGCCGTTGCGGAGCGGGCCGCCGACCTCCTGCTGAAACCTGTTCAAGGCCTGGACCGAATTCCAGCCGGGCGACCAGTAGCGTGAGATCAAGGGAGCCGGAGGCCGGCCTTCGTATCCTTCCATCGAGAAGGAGAGGGGTGAATCCGGGTCGTCAGGCGGCTTAGGTTCGTGGATATTGATGTTCGCCAGCATGGCGGTCCTGCCGCTGTATCGGTGAGGCTGGCGCGGGATCTTCTGATCGGCTATTCGGAAATCAGAGTCTGGGGCTAATTCCTGTAGCAGCGTGAACGCCGGCAACGTTGCTGTAATGTCGGCTGTTATATCATCCAGATTCTGCCACGGTGCTTCTTTACGCCCCGATGCCGCCATTATATCGCTGATCCATCTCCAACTTTCCTGAACATCCAGATCGGGCTTCATAACCTGATAGAACCGCTGGCAGCGGCCTTCGTTGTTTACGAGCGTCCCGCTAGACTCAGCAAACGTGCCCGCAGGGAGCGCAATCTCCACGTTGGATGAAGTAGGGTTGATCAGATGATCCAGAGCGATAACGTGCCTGGCCTTGTTCAGGAAATCATCGACTGACCGCTGGTCTGCCCTTCGATAAAGGTCGTTTTCGAGGATGATCACCGTGTCGGCCCGGATATTTTGAACAGCGTGGAAGGCTTCATCCAGGTTTTTCCCGCTCAAAAGACCAAGCCCCATGCTGTTGCATTCAGGAACAGCGCAGCAAAGTCCCGCAGGTTTGCCGCTTTCACAGAGCGCCCATGCCACATCGGCCGCTGCCTGGACGATTGCTTCGCTGCCCAGGCTTGTACCGGCGACAATGAGCGGACGTTTCGCTTTCTTGAGCGCACCGGCGACCTCTTTTGCTTTTTTGATGACCGTTTCACGAAGGCCTGTGACAGCCGGAGCCTCGGAATTCAGTTCATGAGCAACTGCGAAACCGAGCCGGGCGATATCATCAGGTGCGGCATGGTAAGTCCTTGTTGCTACGTCATCCAGCCTGGTCCCTGCGACCGATGCAATAAAGAGCGGGCTTCTTTTATCTTGAGCGGCATTGCGGACAGCTGAATCGTCCCACTCCGGGACGTTGATCTTGCCGGCGATTTCAAAGCTTTTCTGACGCACGGACCGCCGGAGCGCAAGGGCGAGCATGGGTGCAGTATTGGTCACGTCCTCGCCGAGCACGAGCACGGCATCAGACGTTTCTACGTCATGCAGCGACGGCGTGCGTGCCGGACCTTTTGTGAATTTCTCGATGATCATCGTGACAAGATGCTGCTCCTTGAGGGACATGCCTGAATAAAAATTGTCCGGGCCGACAAGCGTGCGAAGCGCAAAATTCGATTCGAGAGACGCGCGCGGAGAGCCGATTCCGATAATGCCCCTGCTCTGGGCAAGGATGTCATGAATGCGATTGAGTGCTGCTGCCTTTTCCACGGGTTTCTGCACGCCCTGCCCGGATTCTTTGAGCAGGGCCTTTCTGATTCTCCGGCCGCTGTTTACGAACTCGTAGCCGAACCGTCCGCGGTCGCAGAGAAAGTAGCCGTTCACTGCGTGGTTGTAGCGATTCAGTATCCGTCTGAGCGTGCCGTACCGCTCGCCCGGTATGGTGTTGCATCCGATGCCGCAATGGACACAGACCGAGGGCGCGGTCTGGAGGTCCCATTTGCGCGTGTAGTGCCGCTTTAACGTTTTGTCCGTGAAAACGCCCGTGGGACAGACCTCAACGAGGTTGCCACTGAACTCGCTTTCGAGCATGCCGTCTTCGTCCCTGCCGAAATACACTGCGTCATGGCAGGCGAATGCATGAAAGTCCCTGCCGCCAGCGTAGTCGCGATAGAACCTGACGCAGCGGTAGCACTGGATGCAGCGGTTCATCTCATGGTTGATGAACGGGCCGAGATCCTGGTTCCGGTGCGTCCTTTTCCTGAAGCGCGTCCGACGGTAGTCGTGGCCGGTCATCACCGTCATGTCCTGCAAATGGCACTCGCCGCCCTCGTCGCAGACGGGGCAGTCGTGCGGATGGTTCAGCATGAGCCACTCAATCACGCTCGACCGGAATGCCCGCGCATCGCCGTCGTCCACCGAGAGGCGCAACCCTTCGGCCACCGGCGTCATGCAGGACATGACAATCCGGCCGCGCGTGTCCTTCTCGTCCCTGAACAATTTCACCGCGCACTGCCTGCAGGCGCCGACGGAGTGCATGGCCGGGTGCCAGCAGAAGTAGGGCAGGTCGAAGCCGAGCGAGAGGCAGGCCTGGAGAAGGTTCTGGCCTTCCTTGACTTGGTAGGGTTTGTTGTCGATGAAGATGGTAATCATAAAAACCTTTGACACGGATTTGCACTGATTAAAATCCGGATAAAATCGGATACTTAGAAATTGTTTGTGAAAAAAACAAGCTTAGAAGACACGGCGAACGATTTTTAGCTTTTCTCCGAAATTGATCAGCAACCCGACCTTTACGCCTGTGGCCTTAAGATAATTAACCAACTGTGCTTCATGGACTTTTGTAAGTACGGAAACAGCTTTTAACTCAAGGATGATTTTATTGTCAACGAAGATGTCGGCAAAGTATTCGCCGACAAGCTTGTCTTCAAATCGAACATTAATAGGGGCTTGTTGGATTGAGGGGAGTTTTTTTTGAACCAATTTGATCATCATGGCATTTTCGTAAACTTTTTCCGAA
>JBLMWN010000155.1:0-2528 GCA_050257255.1 Betaproteobacteria bacterium
CGGCTTCAGGGTCTTGTCGCCTTCCTTCTTCCACTGGGCAGGACACACTTCCGCAGGGTTGGCTGCGAGGTGGATATTCGCCCTGAACTTCCGGAGCAGTTCTTCGACGTTTCTTCCCAGATTGTAAAAATTTACTTCGGCATTGAGGAGAGTGCCCTCCGGATTAATGATGAATGTGCCTCTCAGTGCATTTCCCGAGCTCTCGTCATAGACGCCGAAAAGCCGGGAAACACTGCCGGTACGGTCGGACCCCATGGGGTATCTGGCCTTCTCAAGCATCTTTTCGTCGCGCTGCCATGCAAGGTGGACAAACTTCGTGTCAGTGCTCACGGTGATGACTTCGGCGCCGAGTTTCTTAAATTCCTCATACTCCTCCGCAAGGGCGGCGAATTCGGTTGCGCAGACGAAGGTGAAGTCGGCAGGATAGAAAAAAAGGATTGTCCATTTTTTTGCGGTCTTCTGAGATGAGAGGCTGATTTCCCCAAAATCGCCTCCGGTAGGTTCATAGGTTTCAAGTTTGAAGTCCGGGACAATCTGACCTACCCGGACGCTGCAGCAATCGTAAGACATAGTGCATGCCTCCTGGCCATTTAAATAGAATAATTTAATACCCTGGTTAACTGTATTCTCTTGAGCAAGGTCGTAGCGGGCACCAATGCTCTTTCTCTCGCCGATACTTTAAATTATATCACACCGTTCATAACCCCGGCGGACGGTCAGCCTGGTGCGGGCGCATATCATGCATCGTCTGAGTAAGGAGCCGTACCCTATATCATACTCAAATCTGCTCATATCAGCATAATCTGCCGATGAGCGGTTTTTTTGGGGATGACAGGTCCTGAACTTTCGCGTACTATGATAACGACCATGGATTCAGGAAAATTCTTTCCGCACACGATCAAAGGCATCTTCACAAACAGGCCGAATCGGTTCATTGTAGAATGTACCGTGGACAATAAGCCTGTACGGGCATACCTGCCCAATCCCGGCAGGCTCTGGGAGCTGTTCTTTCCTGGAAGCGCCTTGTATCTTGTCAAACACAACACGTCGTATGAAGGGCATACGGATTATACTGTTGTTGCAGTCGAACGGAGCGGCATCCCCATCATGCTTCATACGCATGTGAATAATCTCGTTGCCCGGAAGCTGATCGAGCGGGGTGTGATTTCAGGTCTTGAGGGCTCCGCGATCATCAGGCATGAAGTGACGATCGGGCACAGCAGGTTCGACTTTCTGCTGAAAAAAGACGGCAGAGAGATCATCGTCGAGATCAAATCATGCACGCTCGTTGGTAATTCGATCGCGATGTTTCCCGACGCGATAACCGTGCGGGGAACGAAACATCTGCTCGAACTTGCGAGTATGGCGACACAAGGGAAAGACGCTGCGGTAATTTTCCTTGTCCATTGGCCCAGAGTTAGATATTTTATGCCGGAGCATCACACGGACCTGGAGTTTTCCAGGGCACTATTATCGGTAAAGGACAGGGTCCTGGTGAAGGCAATGTCCGTGGAATGGGAGGAGGGGCTCTTGCTTGGGCGTGTAAGGGAGCTGGCCATCCCCTGGAAGGTGGTTGAACAAGAAGCACGTGACCGGGGAAGCTATATTATTATTCTCAGGCTGAGGACGGACCGAAGACTGAGAATCGGCGGTCTCGGAGAGGTCCGGTTCAGGAAAGGATATTATCTCTATGTTGGATCAGCGATAGCGAATCTCACGCAGCGGATCGGACGGCATCGAAAGGTGATTAAAAAGCATCACTGGCATATCGATTATCTTCGCGCTGTTGCGGACTTCCATGCGGCCTTGCCCGTGCGGGCGAGCGATAATCTCGAGTGCGAGATAGCAACGGCTCTTGGCAGCGCCGTAGAGTGGACTATCCCGGGTTTCGGTTCATCGGATTGCGACTGCGACAGTCACCTGTTCGGCATGGCCGAGGATCCGGTGCATACCCGGTCTTTCATTGAGCTGTTGCAATATTTCAGGATCGATCGGCTGGAGAAGTTTCTGTGACAAGCACACTATTAAAATTACGTTACAAAAAACAGAATATACCGAAGACAACGTAGAGCAAAGATACCATGACTCCGTTATCCTCGAAGGGCTCTATTGGGAATTTGGTTTCTTATTAAGATTTTCAAAAGCGCCTATTACCTTTTCCCGAGACTTTTTTCCTCAAGAGATCGGAATATCATGTCCAGAACGTCCTTTTGCCGGCCCTCGTACTTGTTGAGCACTGCCAGACAGCTCCCCATTGGAAACCGTTTGTGAAGATACTCCGAATCGCGGCCCGACAGGATGATGACCCGGTTCTTGCTGAGTCCTTTGGAGACCGCGTAGGAGAGGACCTTGGCGCCGTCCAGGCCCGGCATTTCCAGATCGACCAGGAGGAGGTCGAGATCTGCCGCAATGCTGCCGAGGCATTTTATCGGGTCACTGCACGCAAGTAGGTGAAGATCAGGGTAGCGTTCTTTCACATAATCTTCGAGCAGCTTCAGAAATACGGCGTCGTCATCGATCAGGAGAAT
>JBLMWN010000156.1:0-7941 GCA_050257255.1 Betaproteobacteria bacterium
GCGATCCTCGCGGCGAAACTGGTCCTGAAAAGATAGGGTTCTCACCGCAGACATAGAGGAACGCGATTGCAAGCTTACGGGTTCAATGAATTTTTGTAAAAAATTAACTTATACTTGTGGAGAAGCTTTTTTAATTTGAACTTTTAGTTATCCTCAGTTGTCTCTGTGGTAAAATAAAACTTTAGGAGTTTCCATGGCTGAATTGCAAAGTGACGATCTTCGTGACGCGATCCAGTTCCACGGCCATCTCTGCCCGGGGCTTGCACTCGGGTACCGTGTGGCAAAGGCAGCCCTCAGAGAGCTCGATGCAGAACGACCGCAGGACGAGGAGCTTGTTGCAATCGTGGAAAACGACTCCTGCGCCGTTGATGCGATCCAGTTCATCACAGGCTGCACCTTTGGGAAGGGGAACCTTATCTTCCGGGACTACGGGAAGCACGTGTATACCTTTTACAATCGCAGAACCGCCAGGGGTGTCCGTATCTCCGAAGACTACCGGGGGTTCGAAGGCGATCAGCGCTACCCGGAGCTGAAGAATCGGCACGAGGCGGGAGAGGATGTTTCCCGCGAAATGCGGGCGTACAAAATGGAAAAAACTGCCGCCATCCTCAAGGCTGGTGAAACAGAGATCATGACTATCACTCCAATCACCACGCCCGCTCCCCGTGAAGCAAGAATCCGGGGCTCTGTCCGGTGCGCTCTGTGCGGCGAGAAGTTCATGGAATCCCGCGGACGGGTGAAGAACGGCAAAGTCGTCTGCATCCCGTGTTTTGAGAAAGAGTAGCCGGTTCCAATCATGACTATGCAGCCTGTATCTTGGCGCCCAAAGCTGCCGCCTTCACATCCCACGATGATTTTCACTTTGAAGTGAGCGCTCAAACTCAGGTAAGGTCTCGATTCCCCTACAATATTCTTGACAATAAACCCTACTGAAGTTATTATAACCAGGTTCTTCTATCCTTATCATAATGTTTCTGACAACAGGAGGTTTTTATGAAAAAACAGCTTGTTTTCCTGGTAGTTGCTTTATTGTTGATTACCGGCTGTGTCTCGCGGGGAACGTATGATCTAAAGGCTAAAGAAGCACAATCACTTGCGGCAAAGACGGATGACCTTCAGGCACAGGTGAAGGGCCTTACGGCTGAAGTGGAAGGGTTGAAAACGGAACGAACAGCACTTCAGGCAGCGCTGGAAAAGGAGAAGACGGCACACCAGCAGGATAAGGAAGCAGCGCAGAAAGACGTTGCAACGCTTCAGGCGAAGGTTAACGAACTCTCGCCGAAGGCCGAGAAAGCGGAACAGCTCGAGAAGGCAACGCAGACCTATGAGGACCTGAGGAAGAAGCTCGAGAAGGAGATCCAGGAAGGCCAGGTACAGATTACGGAGATGAAAAACCGCCTGACCGTGACCATGGTGGACCAGATCCTGTTCGCTTCGGGCAGCGCAAGGGTCGGTAAGAGAGGGAAGGCGGTGCTCGACAAGGTGGTCACCATTCTGAAGGACGTGAAGGATAAACGGATCGAGGTAGACGGCCATACGGACAACGTGCCGATCGTAAGCTCGCTGAAGACGCGCTTCCCGACGAACTGGGAACTCTCGACCGCCAGAGCGACCGAGGTGGTGCGGTATCTCCAGGATCCGGGCGGCATTGACCCCCATCTTCTTTCCGCGTCTGGCTTCGGCGAATTTCAACCCGTTGCTTCAAACGATATCGAAGAGGGCCGGCACAAGAACCGCCGCATCGAGATCGTTCTTCTACCGCTCCTGAAACAGGAATAGCCAATGTTCACCGGAATCGTGGAAGAGATGGGGCGCATGAAGGCGCTCCGGCGTGATGCGGGCGCAGCCAGGCTCACAATTTCCGCTTCCACGGTGCTGGGCGGGACGGTGCTCGGCGACAGCATCTCTGTGAACGGCGTCTGCCTCACCGTCGTGGATCTGGACAAGAGCGAATTTTCCGCCGATGTCGCTGTTGAAACGCTCAAGGTCACGAACCTCGGGGAACTGAAGGTCGGCGCTCGGGTGAACCTTGAGCGCGCGCTCCAGCTATCCGCGCGGATCGGTGGACACCTGGTGAGCGGCCATGTGGATGCGGTCGGACGCATCCGTGAAAAGCGTGAAGAGGGGAACGGCTGGCGAATCTTCATTGATGCGCCGGAAACGGTCCTTCGCTACATCATCAAGAAGGGTTCTATTGCAATCGACGGGATCAGCCTTACAGTCGCTGACATCGACCAGTCTGGATTTTCCTTTGCCATGATCCCTCATACGGCAAAGCTCACGACGTTGGGGTTCAAGTCTGCAGGCGACAGTGTGAACCTGGAATCGGATATCATCGGCAAGTACGTAGAACGACTCCTGTCGGGGAGGGTTGAAAACGGCGTGAGCCTGGAGTTGTTGAAAAAATCAGGATTTGCTTAGGAAATGGTGCATGGCATCCTGAATCGTGCATCGGTTTATTGCGGGGTGATTGTAATGAAGTTCAATACGATTGAAGAAGCTATTGACGACATCAAAAACGGCAAAATGGTCATTCTCGTGGACGATGAGGACCGTGAGAACGAAGGCGACCTCACTATGGCTGCAGAAGCCGTAACGCCCGAAGCCATCAATTTCATGGCCAAGTACGGCAGGGGGCTCATCTGTCTCTCGCTCACGCCTGAACGGGTGGAGCACCTTCAGCTGCCGATGATGACCACGAATAACACCTCGTCTTTCGGTACGGCGTTTACCATATCTATCGAAGCTAAGAAGGGAGTGACCACGGGCATATCCGCGGCCGACCGCGCGACAACGATCAAGACTGCGATCAGCCCCAAAGCCGGAGCCGAAGACCTGGCCCGGCCCGGGCATGTGTTTCCGCTCCGCGCAAAGCCGGGCGGCGTACTTCAGCGCGCGGGCCAGACGGAGGGCTCAGTGGACCTGGCGCGGATCGCCGGTCTTTATCCCGCCGGTGTAATCTGCGAGATCATGAACGACGACGGCACCATGTCGCGCGTGCCGCAGCTGATGGAGTTCGCAAGGGCGCACAAGATGAAGATCGTGACCATCAAGGACCTCATCGCATACCGGGTCAAGAAGGAATCCCTCGTCCGCCGCGTTGCGGTGACGAAGCTCCCGACTTCCTACGGCAATGATTTTACCGCAATTCTCTATGCGAACGACATCGACCGCCTGAACCACATCGCCCTCGTGAAGGGTGAGATCAAACCGGACGATGAGGTGATGGTGCGGGTCCATTCCGAGTGCCTTACCGGCGACGTGTTCGGATCAATGCGCTGCGACTGCGGCGAACAACTCCACAACGCCATGCAAATGATCGATGAAGAAGGCAAGGGCGTGATCCTATATATGCGGCAGGAAGGCCGCGGTATCGGACTCGAAGGCAAGCTTAAGGCCTATGAACTCCAGGACAAGGGCAAGGACACGGTCGAAGCAAATTTGGCGCTGGGGTTCAAGGCAGATCTCAGGGACTACGGCGTAGGCGCCCAGATCCTGCGCGACCTAGGCATCCGCAAGATCAGGCTTCTTACGAACAATCCCAAGAAGATCGTGGGCCTCGAAGGCTATGGACTGACGGTGGTCGCCCGCGTGCCGATCGAAATGCATCCTCATTCAAAGAACATCCACTATCTCAAAGCAAAGAAGAGTAAGCTCGGGCATATGCTGGAGAAAGTGTAAGAACGGAAAGCACTCAATAACAGAGTCCAAATTACAAATAGATTCCTGGCACGAGTCACAAATTATAATTAATATGGCTTGGAAATTGAAATTTTGAATTTGGATAGTGTTTAAAATTTTGATTTTGCAATTTGAGCGTTGTTTGCGCGGGAGGGCGAGATGCCAAAAATCATCCAGGGAGATTTGAGCGGAAAGGGCCTCAGGATCGGAATTGTCGCGGCACGGTTCAACGATTTTATCACAAGCAGGCTCCTGGAAGGCGCTCTTGACGGGCTGCAGCGCCACGGCGTCGCCGAGAACGACGTTGAGATCGTGAAAGTCCCGGGGTCCTACGAGATTCCTCTCGCCGCGAAAACGCTGGCCCGGGCAAAGATGTACGATGCCGTAATCTGTCTCGGCGCGGTGATACGGGGGGCGACTCCGCACTTCGAGTATGTCAGTGCGGAAGTGAGCAAGGGCGTAGCCGCAGTCTCCCTGGAGACCGGCCTGCCGGTCATTTTCGGCGTACTGACCACCGATACCATCGAGCAAGCGATCGAGCGTGCGGGAACGAAGAGCGGCAACAAGGGATGGGATGCGGCGCTCTCCGCCATCGAGATGGCGAACGTCATGAAGCAGATGGCATAAGGGTTCATATGCATACACAGGGACGGCGGTCAGACACGAGGGTATGAAGAGACGCAAGGCCAGGGAGCACGCACTTCAGATACTATTCCAGCTCGACATCAGAAAAGAGAAACCTTCGGCTGGTGTTCTGAAGCATTTCTGGGCAGAGTATAAAACAGACGAAGAAGTCAAGGATTTTGCAGAAGAGATCGTCAAAGGAACCTATAAACATCTTCCCAAAATCAACGACCTGATTCATCAATGCGCGAAGAACTGGAGCCTCAATCGTATGGCCGTAGTCGACCGCAATGTGCTCAGAATGGCGATCTACGAAATCCTTTATCGGATTGACATCCCCACGAGCGTAACAATCAATGAAGCAATAGAAATCGCAAAGAAATTCGGTACTGACGAATCAGGTGCATTCGTGAACGGCATCTTGGACCGGGTTGCCCGTCTGACGGGGAAGCTGGATGAAAGCAGGATCGAGGAGTAGGGGGAAGGGGATTGCCCGGTGTGGTGGTGAAAGTCATTCTCCAAGACATCAAGAAAGTCGAAAGCGACGCGATCGTTGTCGGGTTCTTTGAGGATGTGAGGCCGCTCAAGGGCCTTGCCGGACAGCTCGACTGGCTCCTGTGCGGCTCCTTGTCCGGTCTTCTGCTCAAAAATAAGCTGCGCGGCTCACTCGGTGATGTTGCGCTGCTCACCGCCCGGGAGAAGGTTCCATCACCGAAGATATTGATGATAGGTTTCGGCCCTTGGTCGGGGTTCTCGCTGTCAACGCTTCGGAATACCGCTCGGACTGTGGCATCGAGCGTTCTGGGAGTGGGCGCAACGCACGCCGCGCTTGAGTGTCTGCTGCCGACCGATGCATCCTGCGACGCGGGTATGTCTGCATTGCGGAAAGGGCTGGAAGAAGGAGCGGGAGGCCGCAGCCTGGCAATCTCTCTGCTTGCGTCGGACAGGGAGACATATGAAAAACTTTTCCGGCTGGTGAAGGCATAGTCGCTTCAGGAAGAAAGAATTTACCAGAACGCAGAGTACGCGGAGGCAAAGTTTTTCATGAAAACTTTTCTTTACGACCGCGACGACCCTTCGGCATGGCTCAGGACACGCCTCTGCGGCTAAAACGGTTTTCATCTTTCATGATTTTGTAGGAGATCCTGATGATTCCTCGCTATAGCAGGCCTGAAATGAAAGGCCTGTGGGAACCGGAGAACAGATACCGCGCATGGCTTGAAGTGGAGATCCTCGCCTGCGAGGCGAACGCAAAGCTTGGATTGATTCCGGCGAAGGCGCTCGCGAACATCAAGAAAAAGGCTGACTTCAGCGTCAAACGGATCGATGCACTCGAGAAGATCGTAAAACACGATGTCATCGCTTTTCTGACGGCAGTGGGCGAACACGTTGGTCCCGACTCCCGTTACATTCACCTGGGGCTTACCTCGTCGGACGTTCTGGACACGTCTCTGGCCTCGCTCATGCGCAGGGCGTCTGACATCATTGTCACCGATATTCGCGCCGTGCTGACGACTCTCAGAAGGAAAGCCAGGCGGCACAAGAACACGGTCATGATCGGCCGTTCTCACGGAGTCCATGCCGAGCCGGTTACCTTCGGTCTTAAGATGGCACTCTGGTACGAGGAAATGAATCGGGCTCTCGATCGCATGGTCCGCGCCCGCGACGTGATCAGTGTGGGCAAGGTTTCAGGGGCTGTCGGGACCTTCGCGAATATCGACCCCTTTGTCGAAACCTATGTGTGCCGAAAGCTGGGACTCACGCCCGAGCCTGTCGCGACGCAAATTGTGCAGCGGGACCGGCATGCCGAGTTCCTGTCAGCGCTGGCACTCATCGCGTCATCCATCGAGAAGTTCTCTGTTGAGCTTCGCCATCTGCAACGCACCGAGGTTCTCGAGGCGGAAGAATTTTTTTCAGAAGGGCAGAAGGGGTCGTCGGCCATGCCTCATAAGCGAAACCCCATTTCCGCAGAGAACCTCTCCGGACTTGCCCGCGTTGTCCGGGCGAATGCCGTCGCGGCCATGGAGAACGTAGCGCTCTGGCACGAGCGCGACATCAGTCACTCCTCGGTCGAGCGCATCATTATCCCCGACAGCACCATCCTGATCGATTATATGCTCATGCGGTTCAACGGCCTCGTCGACAAGCTGTTCGTCTATCCTCAGAATATGAAGCGGAACATGGCGCTTTCCAAGGGGCTCTTTCATTCCGAGACCGTCATGCTGGCGCTCGTTGGGAAGGGCGTTGCACGTGAGACCGCATACTCGTACGTGCAGCGGAACGCCATGGATGTCTGGAAGCAGGGCGGGGACTTCAAAGAGCGATTGCAGAACGACAAGGACATTCGCAAATATCTGACCAACCGGGAAATTGCGGGTTGCTTCGACCTTTCGCGCACATTGAAGAACGTCGATTATATTTTTAAACGGGTCTTTAAAAAGAAAGTATAAAAATCATGTTCGACAAGATACACGAAGAATGCGGTGTATTCGGGATCTATGGTCATCCCGATGCGGCGAACCTTACCTATCTGGGGCTCTACGCCCTCCAGCATCGCGGCCAGGAGTCGGCGGGCATCGTCTCGTCAGACGGCAAGCAGCTTTACGGGCAGAAGGCCATGGGATTAGTGGCTGATATCTTCGATGAGGAGCGGATCAAAAAGCTTCCCGGCCACATGGCCATCGGGCACAATCGCTATTCGACTGCCGGGGGAAGTTTCGCGATTAACATACAGCCGATCCAGGTCAATTTTGCGCTCGGCGGCCTTGCCCTTGCCCATAACGGTAACCTGGTGAATGCCGGGATTCTCAAAGACGAGCTGGAGGCCTATGGATCGATATTCGTCACGACCACGGACACTGAAGTGATCGTGCACCTGATAGCCCAGTCGCGCTTGGCAACGCTGCACGAACGGATCGTGGACGCCCTTAGCCATGTTCAGGGCTCCTATAGCCTTCTGATCATTACCGAAGACGAGCTCATTGCGGTCCGCGACCCGAACGGCTTCAGGCCGCTCTCGCTCGCAGAGTTCGACGGCGCCTATGTGGTCGCCTCCGAGACCTGCGCCTTCGATCTCATCGAGGCCACCTATATCCGCGACATCGCGCCAGGCGAAATGGTCGTGATCAACAGCAAGGGCATCCATTCATCGTTTCCGTTTAAACACGCAGAACCGTCGCATTGCATTTTTGAATTCATTTATTTTGCCCGTCCTGACAGCATGGTCTTCGGCCAAAACGTGTATTCGATTCGGAAAGAATTCGGCAGACAGCTCGCCCGCGAGACCGGGGTGCCCGCCGACGTCGTTATCCCGGTGCCGGACTCAGGCGTACCCGCCGCCCTGGGATACGCTGAAGAGGCTGGTATCCCTTTCGATACGGGATTGATCCGGAACCATTACGTGGGCCGCACCTTTATTGAGCCACGCCAGAGCATCAGACATTTCGGCGTCAAAATCAAACTCAACCCGGTCAGGGACGCGCTCAGGGGGAAGCGCGTCGTGGTTGTGGACGATTCCATCGTGCGCGGCACGACAAGTAAGAAGATCATCAAGATGATCAGGAACGCAGGGGCGACGGAGGTCCATTTACGCATCAGCTCGCCGCCGACATCCTATCCTTGTTTCTACGGCATTGA
>JBLMWN010000157.1:0-3499 GCA_050257255.1 Betaproteobacteria bacterium
GGCATTTTGTATACTACGGTACCTCTCCCCTCAAAACCCAAGGCAATCGAAAGTCGATTGATTCACGCACCTGGCTCCAAGTATAGCACAGATTTTCAAACTCGCAAGTTCCAGCGCTCTGATCCTACCGGCGATATCCTTACCCCGGATTCCCGCAACTTACCAATCAGTTAGCACAACCTTAGGAAAGTTGATACTTACGGCGTAGTACACGTTCCCGGTTAATTCCTGCTGCAGCAGGGCGCTTCAACAAATGATATTTAATCATCAGGGGCTTTCTTGAAGAAAACATTCCTTTTATTCCGATTATCCCGTTTACTTGTCCCTTACCAGCTTGCTCAACGCATCGAGGTCCACTGACGTAGGATGGAACGCGCCCATCCATCGTATGCAGCGGTTAGCATTCAGGGGAATTCCCACCACGGGAATGTCCAGGCCAATGCACAGCCGCATGCCGCGGAAAAGCTCCGGGACGCAGGCCACGCCCAGCACACCGATGCTTACTTCCCTGTCCCGCAGTTCCCTGAGCAGCGATTTGAGGTCTGCGTTCATCCACAGGTAGGGCTCGACCCGGTTCTCTCGAAGGAGCGCGCTCACGCGGTTGACATAGCAGTCCTTCGAGCACCCCTTGCAGATATAATCGAGTTCACTGGGGCCGGACCGGCAGTTTGTGCTCAAATCACGGAGACAGTAGGGAAGGAAGGCTATCTTGCGCCCGGCTCTCCTGAACCCTTCTCCCCAGGCCCGGTTGGCAAGCTCGATCAGGAGCATGTAAAGATGGTACTGCTCTTCGGAGGTGAAGAGTGTGCCGTCCCATCGTTTGAGGAACGAGAGTTCTTTTAGATGTGCATTGACCAGGGCGGTATGGGGAGCGAGTAGGTCGTGTGCCAAGGTTACGACGAGTGGGATGAGCTCATCGCTTGGCAACCCGGAAACGCGGAGCTGTTTTTTCAGAAGCCGCTTTTTTCTGCTTGCCCGTTCCAGGGACCTGATGAGGTCGGGGATATCAGGCTCAAGCTCCAGCACGCGGTCTGCAAGCGTACTGATCTTCCGATAATATTCTGCGGTCGAGGGCCCGCTTCCGAACAGGGAGTAGGTCTTCCCTGCGATGCGGGTCGTTGATCCCGTTTTTTCTCCCGTTGCCACGGCTCATTATCCCTCTTTTCAGCTCATAATGCTACTGCTTCACGGGATAATGTCTTTGGGGGAGCAGTTGCCCATTACTTATATCAATTGAACCTTAAACGATCTTCATTTGACGTAACTTTCAGCCATACTATTTTCAATTCTTTTTCAATCGACCTAAATTCCGAATAGCCTGTATATCGTGAGCACTGGTGCAAAACATCGCCAGCGACAATCTGCAGTCGTGTCCCGGATGATTCGCATTTCCTGATACATTATTCCACGGTAACGCTTTTCGCCAGGTTCCTCGGCTGATCAACATTGCAACCCCGCAGTGCGGCAATATGGTACGCAAGGAGCTGGAGCGGCACGACTGAGACGAAGGGTACGAATGCCGGGTGGGTCGACGGCACGACAATTATATCATCAGCTCTGTTCCTGAAGGCGGCGGGCGAATCGGTTATGACGATCACTCTGCCCCCCCGTGCTTTCACTTCCTCCAAATTCGAAAGGATTTTTTCATGCAGAGAGTCTATGGGGGCGAGCAAAACGACGGGCACGCCCTTTTCTATGAGCGCAATGGGGCCGTGTTTCAACTCGCCGGCCGGATAACCTTCAGCGTGCAGGTACGCGAGCTCCTTCATCTTGAGAGCTCCCTCGAGGGCAACCGGGTAGCTGACGCCCCTCCCGAGACACAGCATGATTTTAGCCTCCACGAGCGTTTTTGCTACCGCCCTGACGGCTTCGTCGGTCTTGAGCGTCTGCTGAATGAGCCCGGGGAGGTCGAGGAGGAAGTGTCGCAGCGTATCTATCTCCACCTTGTTGAGTCTTCCTTTCCGTACGCCCAACGCAATACCGAGAAGACAGAGCGCGGCGAGCTGCGCCGTGAAGGCCTTCGTGGATGCTACACCGATCTCGGGTCCGCAGCGGGTGTAGAGGACGGAATCCGCTTCGCGTGTGGATGTGCTCCCGACTACATTGCAGATGGTGCATGCGTGCGCCCCTTTTTCGCGCGCTTCCCGCTGGGCGGCGAGGGTATCCGCAGTTTCTCCCGACTGGGTAATAGTAATGAACAATGTCCCTTTCGGGACAACCGGGCTCATGTACCGGAACTCCGAAGCAATATCCACCACGACGGGGATCCGCACGAATTTCTCAATCAGGTATCTCCCAACAAGACCGGCATGATATGACGTACCGCAGGCGGCGATATGAAGCCGCCTCAGACTGCTTACGGCTTCGGCTATGCCGAGTTCATGGAGGAGCCGGTCGGTATCATCGAGCCACTCCCGCAGGGTGTCCATCACCCCTTGAGGCTGCTCATGGATTTCCTTGAGCATGAAATGGTCATACCCTTGCTTTTCGGCCATGGCAGGCGTCCAATCGGTCGTGACGATTTTCCCTTTGTGATGCTGCGGCTCCAGGGATGCGACGTCTTTCACCTCGAGTCGGTCCGGCCTCAGAACGGCCATCTGGCCGTCGTCGAGATACAGGTACCTGTCCAAACGGCCGAGCAGGGCCGAAATGTCCGAAGCAATATAATGTGAATCGGTCCCGATGCCGATTACCAGGGGGCTGCCTTTGCGGACAGCGATGAGCGTATCCGGCGTGTCTTTGTGCAGTATCCCGAGAGCATAGGAACCCCGGAGATGCGATACGGTCTCGCTGACGGCTTCTTCAATAGAATGGCCGAGATGAAGATATTTCGCAATGAGATGCGGAATGACTTCAGTATCGGTCTGAGAGAGAAAAACCCGCCCCTCGGACTCAAGCGTTGTCCTGATCTGGCGATAATTCTCGATGATGCCGTTGTGCACTACCGAGACGCCGTCTACGGAGTGAGGATGGGCATTCGCCGTAGAAGGTTCGCCATGGGTCGCCCAGCGGGTGTGGCCCAGACCTATGCGAATAGCCGGTGTTGACTGTGGAAGAATCTGCTGGAGATCCAGAATTTTGCCTTTTGTTTTATATATCTCGATTCCCCTGCCGTTCTGATACGCAATGCCGGCAGAGTCATACCCACGATACTCAAGCCGTTTCAATCCGTCTAAGAGGACAGCAAGGGAACTATGGGAACCAACAAAACCCACAATGCCGCACATACAGGACCTCCTGTTACTTCAACAAGAAATATGAACATTTCCAGCATTATCTGTACCAGGACGATAAAACGATTGTCGGTTCGTAACGTTTCGTAACGTTCCATCGCACGCATTATAACAATATTACCACAATTAAATAGATGGATGAATCATCCTAAAAAGAGCATTTGGGACGCAGATTAAATCGGATAAACGCAGATAAAGCCAGAACAAAAAATGATTTTGAACTTCGAAAAAGAATCACCCAACAGGTGAGTCGCGATTTAATCTAA
>JBLMWN010000158.1:0-5709 GCA_050257255.1 Betaproteobacteria bacterium
GAGCCCTGACAAGATGGAATAAATTTGCTTCTGATCAAATTTGTCTTGTTTTTCAATGAGATTTAAGGAAGTGTCAACAGAGAGGTTTTTGGCCTCGTGTTTTTCCTCAACTTAGGCCGGTCTGATCGAAAAGACCAGCCCTTTATAACGCTGGAATTACGAAATCCGTAAAAACGTTATTTGCCGCCAAGAACGCAGAGGATACATGAAAATATTTTTGGACACAGATGTTCGCAGATCGACGCAGATTAGAATTTAAATTCAAATCTTAAATTCGATCATTCAGCGTTCATTTGAGTATCCAATTACTTTACCCTTTCCTCTGCAGTAAAAAAGTCTTAAAAGGATTTTTATGATCGCCCTCATGTGTTCAATCCAAGCTGAAACAGAAAAACTTCTTTCCGCAATTGCGATATCGAAGTCCGTAACCCTGGGTTCCAAATCAATCATTGAGGGGACGCTTGCGGGGCAGCGGGTAACCATCTGCGTCGGAGGAATGGGCAAGGTGAACGCCGCCCATGCGGCAACGCTTCTGCTCACGCGGTTCAAACCCCGGGCTCTGCTTGTTTTCGGCATCGGAGGCGCTTATCCCTCATCGGGTGCACACGTGGGCGATGTCGCGCTCGCGAAGGAAGAGATCGCCGGAGACGACGGCGTACTGACCCGGGATGGTTTCAAAGATACGGAATATATCGGTATTCCCTTGCTCAAAACCGCCACATCAATAATCTACTCCACCTACTCTGCTTCGGAGCCGCTGGTCAATCGGTCTCTGAAATCACTCCACGCTCACCAGGCTGCAGGCCTCGGCACAATACACGTCGGCTCATTCGTCACCCTCTCGACCTGCACCGGTACCGCCGCTCGCGCAAAGGAGCTGGAACTGCGCTATCACGGTTTATGCGAAAACATGGAAGGCGCTGCAGCAGCGCAGGTGGCGGAGTTGCACGGCGTTCCCTGGCTCGAGGTGCGCGGCATTTCGAATCTTGTTGAAGACCGCGACCTCAAAAAATGGGATATCCCCCGGGCGGCACATGCCGCGCAGCAGGCTGTAAAGCGCATTGTGGAGGGTTGGGGTTCATGACGCAGGCCCTTACCATAGGCTACTCTCCGTGCCCGAATGACACGTTTATCTTCTATGCGCTCATCCATGGGAAAGTGCGGGTTCCCGGCATTGAGTTCCGCGAACGGCTCGAGGACGTCGAGACGCTTAACCGCATGGCGCTCGATGGCAGGCTCGACATCACCAAGATCTCGTACCACGCCCTGGGACATCTGCGTGAACGCTATGCATTGCTCCGCTCCGGAGGAGCGCTGGGCCGGGGTTGCGGACCCCTCATCGTTGCCAGAGCGGGCATCCGTCTTTCGGACCTCAAGCGGGGGGTGATCGCGGTCCCGGGAACATTGACAACCGCATATCTTCTGCTCCGCCTCTTCGATCCGTCCATTACGAACATCACCGTCATGACCTTCGACCGCATTATGGAGACCGTTTCCCGTGGAGAAACAACAGCCGGTCTCATCATCCACGAAAGCCGCTTCACCTATCCGCTGTACAAGCTTGAGAAATTGCTCGACCTCGGCGAATGGTGGGAAAAGCACTCAGGGCTCCCGATTCCCCTTGGTGCCATCCTCGGGAAGCGCTCTCTCGGCCGGGAAACGCTGCTCAAGGTCGAAACAGGGATCCGGGAGAGTCTGCACTACGCAAATACACACGCGACCGAGGTTCTGGCATACTGCAAACGACACAGCCAGGAGATGGATGAGACCGTTATGAAGAGCCACATCGATTTGTACGTAAATGATTTTTCACTGGATCTGGGAAAAGAAGGGCTAACGGCGGTCCACAGGCTTTTTGCCGAGGCCGAGGCGCGCGGAATTTTTCCTCATTCCGACAAGCCGCTCCTGGCCGAAGAGCAATAACAAGACTACTCGAATAAAGCCTGCATCCTCGCAGAGGACGAAAACGTGGTCAACTTCAAAGGCGCTTTATGATATAATACCGGTTATTGACTCGGCACATCATGGGTCCCGTTTCTTTAATTCTCAATCGTTCTGGGAGGGCATATGGTCGGATGGATTATCCTTGCGATTCTCGGCTTGATTCTGGTCTGGCTTGTTCTGATTTATAACAGCCTCGTGTCCATCAGGAATGACGTGCAGAGCTCGTGGAAGCAAATCGACGTACAATTGAAACGCAGACACGATCTCATCCCGAACCTGGTCCAGACAGTAAAAGGCGCCATGGAGTTCGAGCAAGATACGCTCGAAAAAGTGATCTCTGCGCGCGCAAAGGCCGTATCTGCAGGCACTCCGGCTTCCAAGGCCGAGGCCGAAAACATGCTGACCCAAGCCCTGGGAAAACTCTTTGCTGTGATGGAAAACTACCCCGCGCTCAAAAGCAACCAGAATGTTATGCAGCTCCAGGAAGAACTCACTTCAACGGAAAACCGAGTATCCTTTGCGCGGCAGCTCTATAATGATCTCGTGGCGAACTACCGCACGAAGCAGCAGGTATTCCCGAACAATTTCATCTCGTCGATGTTCAACTTCCAAACCGAGGAGTACTTCGGCGCCCTGGAAGCGGACCGGGCCGTGCCCGCGGTGAATCTGAGCCTGAGGAAGTGATCCTGCCGTCCTGGATAAAGGTCACAGGGCCATGCATTGCATAGCTCTGTGACCTTTGACCGCATACACACTATGCCCCTGACCTTCATCGACATAGAGAGGCAGAAAAACTGGCGCATCTGGGTCTTCTTTCTGCTGCTCATGATTCTGTACTTCATCGTCACCGCTCTCTTGAGCGCGCCCTTTCTCCCTTTTCCGCTGCATGCCGCACCGCGATTCTGGGTCTTTATCGGCCTGACCGCCCTTCTGGTGGCCGGAATACACTTCTTTTTCTCGGCGTACGATACGGTCGCCGTCGTGACGAAAAGCCTGAACGCGCTCTTGCCTGACCCCCGGGACGACGTTCACAAGATGCTCATGAATGTCATGGAGGAGGTCCGCGTTGCGACGGGGAACAAGCGGACGATACGGTGTGTTGTCATCCCTTCCCTTTCGATGAATGCCCTCGCAGCGGCCGACCTCAAGGGTGAGGCGGTCATCGGCATTACCGAGGGGCTGCTCTCGCGCCTCACACGGCCGCAGCTGGAGAGCGTGATTGCCCACGAGGCCCACCATATCCTCTCGGGAGATTGTCTCGAAACCACCGTTGCCGCAAGCCTCTTCGGAACGTTCACGTCGGCGCTTGAAAAGCTGAACGACACGTCACGGGGCAGGGCATTCCCGTCGCCTGCATTCCTCCTGGCCTGGCTTTTGCTGAAACTGGGCTACCTGCTGAACATGTTCATCTCGCGCGAGCGCGAATACCGCGCTGATGCCGCTTCGGTTCGCATGACCCGGAATCCCGTTGCTCTGGCCGAAGCCCTGCACCTTCTCTCCCGGAGCTGGCGCGGTGCAGGGTTCATCGGAAGCGGTTTTGAAATGCTCTGCATCGTGAACCCCCGTGCCACGGCTCTGGACGAGAGCGAAGGGTTTTGGGCCGACCTCCTGTCCACCCATCCGCCGCTCAGGACGAGGATGGATATCCTGCTCAAGATGGCGCGGGCGAGTATTGCCGAGCTCGATGCCCGTGTATCGTCCCAATCAGTGAACAAACAGCAAGGCGAGACCGGGCCTTTGTATTATGCAATAAACCCGCAGCAGCAATGGCTGGGGCCTTTTTCACCAGGAGAACTCGGCGCACTGCCGTGGCTCTCGCCTCTCACCTGGATTACGGTGGACAAGAACCAATCCGTAGAGCGGGCATGGAAAGACCCCCTCATCAATGCTATTTTTGCTGCGCGTCTTTCAGGACCTGAACTGCAGATATCGGGCTTCCTCTGTCCGGTCTGCCGACAACCGCTCGTAACAGAGTCGTACGAAGGCACCCAGATCCATCAATGCCGTTTCTGTTCAGGTATTTTTGTGGAGAATGCCAAGATACCGAGACTCATCGCCCGGACAGGCAGGGGAAAATCGTGCCCGGAACGAATCCTTTCGCTCGCGAAAACGGTGGTGAAGGAAAACCAGCTCAGGTATTCACGAAAAAAGCTTGCAGGCAGCAGACAGAATGCGATTCCGCTTCTCGCCTGTCCCAAGTGCAAGAATCCCATGTACCGAGGATTTTACAGTCTCGCGCACCTGATCGAGATCGACCGGTGCGGCCTCTGCGAGCTCACGTGGTTCGACCGGGATGAGCTTGAGATGCTGCAGTGCCTGATCGAGAACAGGATCGTGCCGGATTTCAAAAAAACGGGACCGGTCATTCAAGCCTGTAACTGATCAGATCAAAGGATTTATTTCTCATGATTACCGTCAAGCTTTTCGCCATATTAAAAGACAAAGCCGGTAAAAACGAATTGTCCATTGCCTTTATCAGCGGTACTGTCGCGGAACTGCTGAAGCAGGTGTCCAGAGAGTATCCTGTGCTCAATGACGTCCTTTCCTGCGGGGGGGTTTTGGTCTCCGTGAACCAGGAATTCGTGAGGCCGGACGCCCCGGTCAAGGACGGCGACGAGGTTGCGCTCATGCCGCCGTTTTCCGGAGGGGATGAGACGTCCGGCAACGTGCGTATCCAGCAAGAACCCTTCTCGCTCGAACAGGAGGTCGAAACGCTCAAACGATCTTCGGCTTCCATCGGTGCGATCGTCACGTTCCTCGGGACAACGCGCGATTTCTCGAAGGGCAGGCAGGTCGCAAAACTTGAGTTCGAACACTATCCGGGGTTGGCGGGGAAAAAGCTTGCGGAGATCAGGAAACGGGCGATCGACAAGTACGGAGTGATCGACGTTAGGATCATTCACCGCGTTGGTACTCTGCCGGTAGGGGAGAACATCGTGCTGATCGCAGTCGCGGCAGCCCATCGCGATGAGGCGTTCAAAGCCTGCCGTTTCTGCATCGACGAGTTAAAGCGGATCACGCCTATCTGGAAAAAAGAAACGACACCTGAGGGAGATGTCTGGGTGGAGGAACATCCGTAATAACATTGCGGATTGTAGATTGCGGAATGCGGAATTGAGGGCGAACCCTTTCAGATTTAATTCGCAATCGGAAATTTGGCGTAATCGTAAAAAGTCGGATAAATGCCCTTCTCGTGTCATTCCGGCTTGTCCGGAATCGTTCCTTTTCAGCGCGTTATGTGGCCATATGATTCCCGACCAGCGGGAATGACGACTTTTTACGAGTCAATCAAATTTGGTCATTACTTCTTCGCCGCTTTTTTTCCGTTCTTCAGGAACACAACACAGGTTGAGCAGTCATTTTCCATGCGGCACCGGGTGACCTCCCAGCACGGCTTGCTCTTATCCGTGAACGCTGTGCATACGACCCGCCGTTCGTCGGGACAATCCTTGATCTCCCAGCAAGGCGCATAGTCGAGAAGCTTCTTGATCCCCTCGATGCTGATCTTTTTGGAGTGGATCAGCTCGCGGATACACCGCAGCCACTTGATGTCATTTTCCGTGTACAGCCGGTTCCGTCGCTCCCGCGTCGGAAGGATCAGCCCGTGCTTCTCATAAAGCCGCAGGGTCTGCGCTGTGGTGCCGACCAGCTTAGCGGCTACTCCCATGGTATAGAGCGGCGCGTCCTTATCTTTTAATACATCCAAACCATCTGCTGACATACGCTTTTCTTTTCTCCCGGCTTCTATCGGATTATGAGTATCGT
>JBLMWN010000159.1:0-4764 GCA_050257255.1 Betaproteobacteria bacterium
GTATACCTCCCGGTCGCAGCTTTATAAATTTTGTCCACGGGAGATTGTGTCGAGTTATAGCCGTAATACAGCAGTACTATGCCGAGAACAACCAGCCCGATGCCGATCATGCGACTTACTTTCATGAGTGTGCCTCCACGGTGACGCGATTTTTGACGTTTATAAAATCAGGCGTTTTTTGGGACGCTACATAAGCTCTCGCTTCGTTTGCTCATCAACTTCTTGCTTGGCGCATCAGACGCTGTTCCTCCAGAGGTTCAATCTTGCAGATTGAACAGGCAAGAAAACCACCATCGAGACGTGAGAGGATGTGATTCCCTCATGGAGTTTACCGCTGTTCAACCTGATACCCCTTTTGTTTCAATGCGGCAATAATGCCGTCCTTGCCTACAAGGTGTGCGGCACCGACGATGATCATAACGTTCTCTTGCCGGCCGACCAGCGATTCTATCGCGGGCAGCCATTTTTTATTCCTGTCGATAATCAGCGCCTTATTCAAATCAGGGAACTCCTTGGCGCTTTTGAGTAAGACTTGATCGAGTGCTGCCTCGTCGCCTGATTTCCACGCCGCAACGAGCACGGCAAGAACCTTCGGCATCTCACCGAGTTCCTGCATGGTTTGGAGCAACAACGCCTCCTGCAGAGCTGCAGGCATGTCGCCAAAGAGGTCCAATTGGTATTCTGCGGTTTCAAAACCGTCGACTTTTTTCCCGTCGTTCTTCGCCTTTTTGTAAAAATACTGATCGACGCCCCGATTTTCATCATACCCGAGTTTTTGCAGTTCACTTATGCCAAAGGTCATCGCCAGGAGCCACGGCTTGAGCGTTTCAACTTTCTCGATTTCCAGGCCCAAATCGGGCAATCGTTTCTTCGCGTATTTGTAGGTTTGCTCTGAAAGATCGTCTTTCAGCGTCCGGCCGTCATGGTAGACGCCTTTCGCGATGGTCAGCTGATGTCGTATTTGACGGTCGTCGTTGCCTCAAAGATTAACATGACCCACTGCTTAATACAATTTCCGACACGGTGCCCCCCTTTTTTCAAAGGCGGCCCTCAATTCCTCGCCTTTCTCAAGGAAAAAATCCTCATCCAGTGCCCATGTCATTCCGTGCTTCTTATATGCCCAATCGGCATAATGGTAATTGTACCGGTCGATCAAAACATGGTCCACGCTGCCCTTGAGCATGTTCACAAGCCCCTCAGCATGAGGGAGCATGGGCGCAATCATGACAAAGGTCTGTATCCCCTCTGCATGAAGAATCCCCAATGCCTCGACCCGCTTTGCTATGGGCGGAGCTCCCGGCTCGAATATCCTCCGCACCTTCTCGTCCCCAGTCGTAATGGTAAATCCGACTTCAGCGTCCGCTGATCTCTTCAGGATCGCAAGGTCCCGCAAAACCAAAGGGGATTTTGTCTGGATCGTGACCGGCCATCCCTGTTCAACGAGAATTTCGAGGCATCTCCTGGTGAGCATATACTTCTTTTCCAGGGGCTGATAGGCATCGCACACCCCGCTTATCCAGACCCGTCCTTTGCGCTTTTTCTTCACCTCCCGGGCCAAGAGTTCCGGTGCATTTATCTTTACATCGACGAACGCTCCCCAGGGCTCCCGGTGCCCGGTAAATCTCTTCATGAACCTTGCGTAGCAGTAGAGACACCGATGCTGACATCCGACATAGGCATTCAAGGCATAGTCATAGATCTGCGATTTCGAGAGGACGGCCTTTGCTTCAATCTCTTTGACGATCATACGATATTACGTCGCGCTCATGTCTATTGGACTGTCATGAGACCGAAACCCAATGACCGCAAGATGTTGATAAACGTCGATTGTTTCACTTCCGACTCGGTAACGGCCGGAATGCGGGCATCATGGACCATCAAGGCCTTTTCAACACGACCCTGAAAGTTCGGGAGCTGTCGCGCCAAAAGCTGAGCATCCAGTTCATATTCGTCTACGACTGCGATGGTGGATTGTTTGAGCTTCACTTTCAATGCCGACCGCTCAATTTCTGCATCAATCCGGAGGGTCCCGAGATAATACGCCTGGGCATCGGGCCCGACCTGGAACGCGATCTGCGGGCGGACAGGAAACCATCCTCGAAACTCCCACCATCGGAGACGGGTCAGCAGATAGGTCCCTCGCGGCACCTTCCAGAGGAAGGTACCGTCCGGCCTGACACGCTTAACAGCAAGCGCCTGCTCATCTTCGATGCGGACTAGCATTATGTCGAGCTGCTCTGTCGTGCTCAGATAATTTCCCTTTTCCTTTCGGTTATCTATCATCCTCATCCGGCCGAAGATCAAGGCCTCGCCGGGCAAGAGACTGTCCATATTCTCCGGAGCAACTTCCTTTACGTTTACGGTCTTGTAGCACCCGAACAACGGGAAAATGAGCAGCACTGTAAAGAAAATGCCGGCACTAATTTTTTTCATGTGTGCGCCGCTCTTCCGGCAAAACCTGGAAAAAGCCGTTGCACGTATGATCGTTAATTTATCAGAAGGACAAGATATGTCGGTTAACATACTGCTTTTATGATACCCATGCGATGGGGAAAAGATGCCTTTTTCATCCGCAACTTTATATACGAAGTTATTATCGTTTTCATTGCCACATAATCTCCACTTTGCTTTACGTCGGCGAGCGGGAAGATAGTTCAAAGCATGGTTCGCGAAGAAAAGACCGCGGGTCATCTCGGTATATGCAAGCATGTCCACAAGTTCTGACGAAGATATCGAAACGGAGTTCACTCACTCTCCCTCTGCTTTTTGACCATTTGATAAAAATCGCATTTTCTGCAATCCTCGTATTTCTGCGCGAAGGTCCCCTGTACCTTGCCTTCGCAGAACGTGCCCGCCACCACCCAGCAGACCCTTCCGAAATGCGGGTAGGCCGGACATTTCGTGGTTGCGTCTTTGTCCCTGCCGCACTTCATGTATTCCCAGCATTTTATCTCCCCGGGTTTTTCCCCGTCCGGCTGCGGGAAATAGAGGCTGAAGACGGAGCCTTCCCCTCTGACGCTCTCTGTCCTGATAAAACCGCCGTGCTCTTCGATGATCTTCCTCGTTATGGACAGGCCCAGACCGGTGCGGTGCCCGACCTCTTTCGTCGAGAAGAAGGGCTCGAAAATCAGCGGCAATTTATCTTCATCGATGCCCTTCCCCGTGTCGGACACCCTGAGGAAAACATACTGCACGTCGTTGAGGTTTTCGGTCCCCGCTGTTATTTTCAACGACCCCCCGTAGGGCATTGCGTCGAGCGCGTTGGTGATGAGATTGGTGAGCGCCTGCCTGACCTGGTCCTTGTCCATCAAAACGGGCGGGAGGCCCTGTTCTATCGCGACCTCGACGCTGACCGATTGTTCGCTGCATACGGGTTCATGCAGGTTCACGACGTCATATAAAAATTCCTCTATACGGTGCTTTCCAAGATGGAATCTCGCGTCCCTCGAAAATGTCAGTACGTCTCTCAATATCTTTTCAAGCCTATCGACTTCACAGACGATGACTTCCGCGCGTTCCTTCTCTTTTTCGCCAGCGGCGTTCTTGAACAGCCTGCGCGCGAATCCTCCGATGGCGGTGAGGGGGTTCCGTATTTCGTGCGCCACATCGGCGGTTAGCCTGCCCAGCGCCGCGAGCTTTTCCGCCTGGACCAGCTTGTCCTGGGATTTTTTCAATGCATCTGTCTTTTTTGCCACCTCCCGCTCGAGGGACTCCGTCCACGCTTCCATCTTTTCTCTCGTTGTTTTAAGCTCCCTGGTCATGTCATTGAAAGTGTGGACGAGCCGGCCGATTTCATCATCCGACGACGCTGTTACCGTGCGGCTGAGGTCTCCCTGCGCAACGGTCCCCATGGCGTTCGAAAGGGTCGTTACGGGTTTCAGGACGAATTTGCGGAGAACGACATACAGAATGACGGAGATGATGCCCATTAAGGCAAAGGCATAAATCGTGGTATGTACCGTTTGCTCTTTGATGTCCTTGTCAACCGCGGCAAGAGAGAAATCGGATTCCAGGATGCCGAGCACATGCTGGTCCGGGGAATGAACATGACAGGCAGCCCGTGAGCAGGACGGCTCGTTGTAGATGGGGTCGATGAACGTCAGCAGGTTGTATCCCTCGTTGCCTTGATAGGTCGTCCATTGACCATCTCTGGTCAGCGTTTCGGAGGGCTTTTGAGGGTCGACGTGGCAGCCCTGGCAGGCGCGCGCGGTGCGGTCGACCTGGCGCCCGATTTCCTCCCGCTTCGATGAATAGAAAATCCTTCCTTTGCTGTCGAAGAGCCTGATTCCCTTAACGTCCTTTGCCGATCCCAGGTCGTCTATTGTCTGCTGTATAGCCTCCCTGTTGAACGTAAGCATGCCGTAGCGCACGCTCTTTTTCACGAGATCGGAGTAGGAGGAGGCGTCTTTGACTGCTTCATTGATGAGATTTATCCTGCCCGTACGGATCAGGGCATACCAGGATATGCCGCCGCCGATTATGACGAGCGAAACGAGGGCTACAATGACTTTTGCCGCGAGAGATTTAGAAATGAAGGCGAGAACGTTCGTCATGGCGAAACCATGGCCCCCTTTCCTTCTTGCGGGTATCATACCTCAATCCTCTCCCGAAATCATCAGCAATCCGTCATGCTCTTTACGTTTAAAGTACTTTACGAACCAACACTTGAATTTTGAGTTTGGGTCAAAGACAAAAACCAATCTTCTCGCGGAGGCGCTAAGCTCGCAAAGAAAGGCAAAGCGTTCGGGTTAAAAACCGAAATCT
>JBLMWN010000160.1:0-5119 GCA_050257255.1 Betaproteobacteria bacterium
GATTCAACGGCTACGGTGTAATGGGACTGCCGTTCAGATCAGGCCACATATTGGCGATGCGCCGATTCTCTGGGACCTCTATTGGGCCCGGGTACACGTCCGTCTGGCACAGGACCCCGCAAGGCGATTGGGTGTTTTACGCAACCGCGCACCCGAGGCAGTCATGAGCACGATACTTCGGCGCGATGGCATCGCGCGCGATCGAGGTGGATATCATGCTCGACTGGCCGGCGCCTTACCGACTGCATCTTGCAATGCCGGACGAATCGTTCGAGTGGGAGATCACCCTGGAGGCAACAACGTTGACCCGGCTCATGAACGCTGTGGGACGGCTGCTGCCTAATGCCGCGTGGCACAGCCCGGCTGTTCTGAGAGCAATGGAGTTTGCAGCCGGGCCGCTCCTCGGAGCGGGGCGGGTCGGTTTGCAGGGGAGGGTACCCAACGGGCAGCATTTCATCGCCAACCCGCGCGCACTCTGGGTCATCGTCGACAGCCATGCACGGCTGGCGGGAGAGGATTTCGGACCGCCCGGTCCCGTACACCCGCAGGCCCGCCTCGGAGACTTCTGGGTCCCCCAACGGGGGATATTAGCGATAGGACAATCGTACTTCGATCCTTTCGATCCGGCACGTCATTCCTCGAAGACATCCCGTTCGTCGAATGAGTGAGAACCCTGGCCGACCAGACGATCGCTGGTGAGGAGCACGAGTGATGTCCTTTCAACACACAAAAAAGGAGACACTCATGACAAACATCTATGAACAAAAAGTGATAGATGACTTAAAGGCTGTAGCACCGGAATTTGAGAAAACTTACACATGAGTTTCTTTTCGGCGATATTTGGAAACGTCCCGGACTTTCGAAGCGCGATAAAAGCCTGATTACCGTCACCTGCCTGGTTGCCCTGAATCGTATCGAGCAGGTCGAATTCCATCTTAAGAAGGCTTTTGAAAACGGCCTCACGAAGGAAGAGCTTGTGGCTGCGATCACGCATATTGCGTTTTACGCAGCGTGGCCTGCCGCAGCCTCCGGGTTTGGTCACTTGAAAAAAGTAATCGATCAGCAATAAATAAATTGATTGAAAGGTTAACGAGAATGCCTCAGACCGATGAAGCAAGAAGATTCAAAATCAAAGGCAATCTCGCGCAAAGACGCGGAGGACGCAAAGAAAATCTTTAAATTCAGGTTTAACCCAAATGATTCGGCATTTCTTTGCGAGCTTAGCGACTTTGCGCGAAATATTCTTCCCATTTTGAAAAGAGTTTGATTTGTAACTGACTAATTCTTACTTTTTACTTATCCTATGCGGAACATCCCTCGTGTCCCCGCCGTTGAACCAGGTGTAAATTATTATGCTAAAATTTATACAGGATTTCAGGCACCAGGCAGGAGGTGGATTATGCAGACCAAAATTCAAAAGATCACCCCTTTTCTCTGGTTCGACAACCAGGCCGAAGAGGCGGTGAAGTTCTACACATCTATTTTCAAGGATTCCAAGATCCACAAGATCACCCGGTATGACGAAGAATCGTCAAAGGCCGCGGGAAGACCGAAGGGAACGGTAATGACCGTGGAGTTCGAGCTCGAAGGCCAGAAATTCGTGGCGTTGAACGGCGGGCCGGTTTTTAAATTCAGTGAAGCCGTATCCTTTGTGGTGAACTGCGACTCGCAGGACGAAGTGGACTACTACTGGGGAAAGCTGACCGAGGCCGGTGACGTGAATGCGCAGCAGTGCGGCTGGCTCAAAGACAAGTACGGTCTTTCCTGGCAGATCGTTCCCACGGAGATGATCGAGTTGCTGAATGACCCCGATCCAGGCAAGGCGAGAAGAGTCATGAAGGCGATGCTTCAAATGAAAAAGATCGACCTGAAAACGTTAAAGAAGGCGGCGTGAGAGTTCGCTTCCAATGCCGCGAGTCTCACGCCGCGGGGAGGAGATTTCTCCCTGAAGGGTTTTGTCTTTTGCCGGTATCGACCCCCAGCGCGGTGGCCACAGAAGAAAACGGCCTCACGAAGGAAGGGCTTGTGGCTGCGATCACGCATATTGCGTTTTACGCAGCGCGGCCCACCGCAGCCTCGTGGCTAAGTCACTTGAAAAAAGTAATCGATCAGCAATAAATTTGGGGAACAACTTGGGGACGTTGTTGTTGAAATTGCGTGGCCTTGAAAGGCAATTAAAAATTAGAAATTAGGAATTAAGAAAGTGGTGTAAAACATCATAGAGCCGAGCCATTACTGTTTTCAATCCGGCGGGCTGCATTGCTCCGGCTACTGAGGAATAAGTTGCAGGAAACGTCCGGGTCATACATTGGGACTATGGCGGAAAGCAGGCGAATGCGATAAAATAACTTTGGGAGGTGAATCTACCATGCCTGAAGTGAAAAAAACGGAGAAATGCCCTGTATGCAACATGGAGGTCGATATCAAGACCGGGATCAAAAGCGACTATAAGGGGCGTGGATATTACTTCTGCAGCGAGGGTGACAAGAAGACATTCATGGCAAAACCCGAAAAGTACGTGACCAAAGCTGCGTAGAAGAGGCGCTTCCAACTGCGCTTTTAAAAAAGGGCAAACAAGAGCTGGCGAATTTTTTCGCCAGCTCTTTTCTTTTGGGGAGAGGGAGATGCTGTTAGCTCAGGCGGCAGTGCTGCGTGCGGGATGATGCATCACATCTCAAAAAAAATCCTCTTTGCGCCTTTCGAACGCAGGAAACCGTGAACGTCCGCGACCATGCATGGGGTTGCCACATACGTAAAAATCGCTTTCCCGGTAGTTGATCGAAAGCTCCCGGAGCTTCTCGTTTACCCTGCCTTTATAATATCGGCACGGCCCCGACGGGCGGGAAACACAGATATTCATTTCGATTGGGATCCGTTCCGCGATTGTATCGAAATAGCGCGAAGGAAAATCCTGTTCTTCGGTGTATTATGAATACCAAAGGCCCGGGAACTTTCCCGGGCCTTCTTGTTGTAACAGACCGCATATCCTGTCTGTTGTCTACCATCTGCCGTCTACTGTCTCTCCGTTCGGTTTCGAGATCGGCGACGGGGCCACTTCCCGGTAATTCGATATTCCAACTGATTCGAGGAAGCTCTGCATTGCTTCGGGATCCAGGTATCCGGCCGGGATGGTAACATCCGGACGGCTGGCAGTAAGGATGGTCTGGACCAGGTCCCGTGCGCTGAACTCGAAGATCTCCCGGACCACCTCGGGAGACGCGTCCTCGATCAGAAGATCATCCTGCTGATACCATCCGTCCCCGTGAGCGCGCGTGGGGCGGGAGGGAGTATTGGCGTTCCTCGTCACGATGCCCCGCTGAAGAGCAAAGTAGGACACATCGGCGCGAAGCTGTTGCAGGCCTTTGAATGCCGCGTTGGAGCAGATGCCGGTCCTTCCCCAGATGATGGGGTTGAACCTGGGCAGGCTGAGGCCGCTGCTGAAGACATAGTTCCCGGGGTGCTGCTCGGATGCGTTAATGACGAGAGAGAAAAAATCGTTTTTGTACTCCCATGGTGCGACGGTTGCAATATGCATGATATGTTTCCTCCTTTGATGGGGAAATGGTACTAATTCGGTCCCGTTTAAAACCAGTATAGCCTAAGACAGTGCCCGATGCAAGTAAATTAGAATAATTATTATCTGAAGTTACAGCTTGACATCTCCTGATAATGCCGCTCATCATCTGCTCAGGTCATCATCTGCTCAGGCGGGTATGTCTTTTGAAGTACAGAGTATAGAGAACAGAGTTCAAAGCTCAGAGTGGTTCTCATTCGACCAGGCTGCCATCGACCTTCCCAGTTTTCTGGCTTTTGACAGCCAGCGGTCCCCAATGTGTGCGGGGTCTGGGGTTACAGGGACGTTGATTTGTTCCCTGATGTCAAAGCCGGCCGCGTTCAGCACAATTTTGACGGCGCGAAGCGCCCCGCGGCCTTCCCACGGAAGTAGATTGTAGGGAAACGGCGAAAGGGATGCGGTAACAATTGCCGCCTTCTTACCCTTATGAAGCGGTTTTGGAATGCGGTTTGTATAGAGTACGTAGTACTCAAAGGCAGGAACATTTCGGTCGAACAGAAGCTTCAACGGTCCAGGCATGTTGCCCCAATAGGTAGGGGCCCCGACCACCAAAGCAGAGCAGCTTTCTATCAGCTCTCCGATACGATGTGCGTCGTCTCTCGGAAGGATACACTTTTTGTCGGGCCTGCATTTCAGACACCCGATACATGGCCTTATGGAAAGAGCATTGACATCTACCCACTCCACGTTGCCGCCGGCAGAGCGTGCTTCATCCGCAATTATCTTGAGGATCGTCGTTGTCACGCCGTTCTTCCTGGGACTGCCATTGAGCATGAGGATCATCCTCTTCACCTCCTCCATTCTTCCAGGCCTCAAAATAAAAAAGCCGAGTTTGCCGAAGTTTTTTCCTTCGGCAGCTCGGCCATCTTTTACAGACCCGCCGCTTTCCTACACCTTCTCGCGAAGGTATCGGCTTTGTCGGGAATAAATTTTCGATGCGTCCAATAATTTGATACCACTTAATCTTTTCCCCGTCAAAGTCTATTTCTGACTGGAGATGTTCTGCATTTACCTGTTGAGCGGAACAATGCTATTAGAATCTTCATGCGATAAGCGCGCTGCCGGATGTATACTTAATTCAGGAGTAAACCATGCCGCTTGAGAACGCACAGCAGGCCCGCGCGCTGCCGCCCGTGGTGGGCGTCGAGTTCAGGATCCGGGAGATCGCGGGAGCGCTCTATTCGTTCCTGAAGCAGGAAAAGCCCTCTTTCTTCGCAGCCAGCGGGTGGAAAAAAAGCGTGATCGACTGGTCCATGCGGGACGAACAGTTCCGCACCCAGCTCCTCCGGTTCATCGACGCGCTGCCTGCCCTCTGCAACAATGCTCTCTGCCTTCGCGTATTCCGGGAGTATCTGCATGAAGCGCGGTATGCGAAGTCGCTCCTGCTCCGGAGCGCTGAAGTCGTTTCCAGGACCGTTCCCGCTGCCGTAGCCGCACCGCTCATCCGGACCTCGGTCCGGTCCCTGAGCCGGGAGTTCATCGCGGGCGCGGACCCTGCAGACGCGCTCCCCGTGATCCGGGAACTCCTGAAAGAGGGAGCGCTCG
>JBLMWN010000161.1:0-4312 GCA_050257255.1 Betaproteobacteria bacterium
ATACAGACAGGATGTACATGGTGACTATCGACAAGGGCAAGTGCGACGGAGACGGAACCTGCGCGAATATGTGCCCGCAGTCCGTATTCAAGGTTGAGGGCGGCAAGTCAGAACCGGTGAACATGTCCGAGTGCATCAATTGCCTGACCTGCGTGGAGAACTGCCCGCAGCAGGCGATTACGGTCAACGAAATATAAGAAATATAATTTGTCAGCATCCACTCATGACAAAGGGGACCGGTGAAGAACCGGTCCCCTTTTCTTTTTGCGCATCATGTGACGCCGTGGAAAGCGACAAAAGGCTGATCACATTTATTGTCGCGCTCGTTAATCCTTTTTTTCCACCAGTTTCTGGAACGCCGTCACGAGATCGATCGGCAACGGGAATACGATGGTTGTGTTCTTTTCCGTGCCGATCTCAGTGAGCGTCTGGAGGTAGCGGAGCTGAAGTGCGGTCGGGTTCTTGCTGATGACGCCTGCAGCCTCTGAAAGCTTCGCGGACGCCTGGAGTTCGCCTTCGGCGTGGATGATCTTGGCACGGCGTTCGCGTTCCGCCTGCGCTTGGATGGCGATGGCGCGCTGCATCTCGGCCGGCAGATCGACGTTTTTCACTTCAACGGTGGTCACCTTCACGCCCCACGGCTCTGTCTGCTGGTCGATCACTTTCTGGAGCTCGGCATTGATTGCCTCCCGGTTCGAGAGCAGGTCGTCGAGCATGTTCTGGCCGAGGATGCTTCGAAGAGTGGTTTGCGAGATCTGCGATGTCGCATAGTAGAAATCCTCGACTTCGACAATCGCCTTGCGCGGATCAATGACCCGGAAGTACGCCACGGCACTCACCTTGACGGTCACGTTGTCCCTGGTGATCACGTCCTGGGGGGGAACGTCCATGGTCACGGTGCGCAGGCTTACCCGGACCATCTTCTGGATCCCCGGCCAGAGGAAAATGATGCCGGGCCCCTTGACGCCGCGCTCCGTGCTCACCTTGCCGAGGGTGAAGATGACGCCGCGCTCGTACTGTTTCAGGATCTTTACGATGTTGTACAGGATGACAAAGACGATGATGATGGTGAAGAGAACGCTGGTTGCAAAGATCTGCATAGTGAACCTCCTTGTGTGAAGCATCCTTTGGGATTATCGCTTATGGGCCTTTTTTCACCTTGACCTTGAGCCCTTCCACGGCAATAACAACAACCTTTTCGCCCTTCGGAATCGGCTCGTCGCTCCAGGCGCCCCAGTATTCTCCGCGCATGAATACCTGACCGTCCTTCAGAATGTCGGTCTTGGCCACGGCCTGCATGCCGATCAACCCCTCCTTGCCGGTGTCCGGTTTTTCCCGATAAACGCGAACAGCCACGGTGACGGTGATGATGAATAGGAGCGCCGATAAGGCAACGGCGGGGATGATCACAGCCCAGGAAATCTGCAGGATCGGAGACGCGGAATCAATGAGCATCACTGATCCCAGGAGCATGGAAATGGTGCCCCCAATGCCAAGGACGCCGTGGCTCGTTATGAAGGCTTCGGCAATGAACAGGCTGATGCCGATAATGATGAGAATGAGGCCTGCATAGTTGATCGGAAGCGTATGGAGCGCATAGAAGGCAAGGACCAGACAGATGGCGCCTGCCACGCCGGGAAAGATCGCTCCGGGATTTGACAGTTCGAAATAGAGTCCATAAAAGCCGAGGATCATCAGGATGTAGGCGATATTGGGATTGCCGATGATCTCAAGGAGCCGGTACCGGAAACCCATTGCGACTTCTTTCACTTCTGCGCCTTCGGTAGAGAGGGTCTTTTTGCCGATGACGAGGTCAACGGTTTTGCCATTCAGCGCTTTCACGAGCGCGGGAATATCAGGAGCGACAAGATCGATGACATGGTCTTTGAGCGCTTCGGTCTCGGTTATCGAGACGCTCTTTCTGACGGCTTCTTCCGCCCACTTTACATTCTTTCCCCGCTTCTCGGCAATGCCCCGCGCCATGGCCGCCAGATCGTTCACGACTTTGGCTTCCATGGTCTTGTCCATCTTTCCCTGCATCGTAACAGGATGAGCAGCGCCCATATGCGTCGTCGGCGCCATAGCGGCGATGTTGGCTGCCAGAGTGATGAATACTCCGGCTGAGGCCGCCCGTGCACCGCTCGGCGCGACATAGACCACCGTCGGCACATCTGCGGCCATCATCCTCATGACGATCTGCTGCATGGAGTCGACAAGGCCGCCGGGGGTGTTCAGCTGGATAATAATCGCCTCGGCTTTGGCGTCTGACGCCTTGTCGATGGATTTGACGATATATTCGGCAACAACCGGCGTGATCGGAGCGTCTATCTTGATGAGAAATATCTGCTTGTGCTGTGCAGCGAGAGGAGGCGGTGACGGTTTCTCTCCCTTGTGTTTTTCGACTGAGAAGACAAGCCCGGTAAGCCCTGAAAGGAACAGCGAGAACGAGAGAAGCAGGATCATCCATCTCGTATTTTTTCGCATTTTTCGTCTCCTTGTGATAGCAAAAGTATATCCGCATTGGATGGTGCTGTCAAGAAGTGCTTGACTCAGAAAGGGTTTTTCTGTAGCATCGAAACAATTATATCGGCATGAGAGTTACCGGAGGCATAGGCAGGGGACGACGGTTGAAAGTCCCGTCGGGATCGCGCGTCAGACCCACGTCCGACAAGGTAAAACAGGCCCTGTTCAACATCCTTGGCGACCGAGTGGCGAATGCCGATTTTCTCGATCTCTACGCTGGCGCGGGCGGCATCGGCATCGAAGCGCTGAGCCGCGGCGCGGGCCGCGTGGTTTTCGTTGATTCGTCGCGGGGTTCTCTTGCCGTCATCAAACAGAATATAGAACAGACTGGCTTTCGGGATCGGGCGCAGGTTGTGCCCGCCAAAGCTGAGGCCTTTGTGAGAAAGTCGTCGGAATCCTATGATATCGTTTTTCTCGACCCGCCGTACGCAGAGGAGATGCAGCCGCTGCTCGAATTGGTTGCCGGATCGGGGATTGTAAAGCCGGACGGTGTCGTTGTTGCCGAACACTTCAAAAAACAGCCGTCGCCCGAGAAAGCAGGAAGCCTTACGCTCTATCGCGAAGCTCGATACGGGGACACGGTTTTGGCGTTTTATAAAAATATGAGCGTACAAATGGTTGACGTCAAGGGGTAACGATCCTGTATGTATCGCATACCATGGAGAGGTTACGTTCAGATCCAGATCGGAACGACGTAACCGCAGAAAGAAACGGGCATCCTTGCCATAACCGCTTGGCGCCTACTGGGAAACCAAAAAGGAGATGCTATGAAACACATCGCGGTATATCCCGGCACATTTGATCCTGTGACGAACGGACACATCGACCTTGTAGAGCGGAGCCTCAGGATTTTCGATGAGGTGATCGTAGCCGTCGCGGCGAACCCGAAAAAAGTTCCGCTCTTAACCCTTGAGGAGCGGATCGATATGTTCAGAAAAGCCCTGGTACGATACGAGCACGTAAAGATCGAAGGGTTTGACGGCCTTCTGGTTGATTATGTCAAGCGGAAAAAGGCGGTGGGAATCATCCGCGGTCTCCGGGCTGTATCGGACTTCGAATACGAGATGCAGATGGCGCTCATGAACCGGAGGCTCGACAGCAGAATCGAGACAGTGTTCCTGATGCCGAGCGAGGAGTATTCATTTATCACGTCGACGATCGTGAAGGAGGCGGCAAGCTACGGCGGCGATGTATCCAGCCTTGTGCCGAGGGTGGTGGTGGAGAAGCTAAAGAAGAAGTTTGGGAAATAGGGGAGACAGGTTAAGGGTTTCACAAAGTCACACGCTTCGCAGAAGAGAAGTGGCTGCTGAAACCAATAAGGCGATTATCAACCGGTGCGGGCTTTCTGCCTCATCGCCTCATAAAGGATCACCGCCGCTGCAGTGGCTACATTCAGCGAGTCGATGGTTTCCGCCATGGGGATCCTGATGCGAAGATCAATATCAGCCATAATATCCTGAGGTAGCCCTGCGCCCTCCTGTCCTAGAATCACGGCAGTCGGCTTTCTAAGGTCTATGTCAACGTGCGTCTTTTCACCGGTCAGCATTGTGGCCACAGTCTGCAAACCCCTCCGTTTACACTTCTTAATGAACGATGATATGTCTCCGACCTGCAGTACCGGCAGGCGCAGGATGCTGCCCATTGAGGCGCGGATTGCTTTAGCGTTATAAGGGTCAACGGTATTCGTTGTGACAGCCACACCTGACGCTCCAACGGCCTCAGCGGTCCGGATAATTGTGCCGAGATTTCCCGGGTCCTGGAGTTGGTGAGCGATGATAATGAGCCCTGA
>JBLMWN010000162.1:0-8876 GCA_050257255.1 Betaproteobacteria bacterium
TTCCGGTGATCCAGGACCAGGGCATCATGATCTCCGACGACATCGTGGCCATTGAGCAGGCGTCGCTCGACATGCTCAAGACCGCTTTCCCTCTGCCCCAATCTGCAGCGGACGAGGCGCATATCAGGCCCGGCGAGGACGTCCTGTTCAAACTCAATCCCCGGCCCATGCAGATCCAGATCGACGAGGCCGAGAGACTGGGACTGGGGACGAAGAAGTATGAGCTGATCACGATTGAACCATAGACCTAACCCGGACGAGCCGGAACCAAAGGCTTGGACCGCAAGGGCGCAGGGTCGCGAGGAAGGCAAAAACATCCTCGGGTTTAAGACCAAGATGAGCGCTTTCCTTCACGTTCTTCGCGCGTTCGCGGTAAATTTTCTTGCCTCTTTGATAAGAATTTGATTCGTAACGAAGTAAGCGCCTAAAGGAACAGAGACCCCAGCCGTTTGTCATGCCCTGCCGTAACCGGCATCAATGCCCGTTCGAACCGTTCCAGCCGCCCGGTAGCAAGGTGACCATATTCCTGGGTTCGCTTCAATCGACTTTTCCTTCACTTTTTTTGCATGATTACGCTATAATTACTGCCATGTCGAACAACAAACGCACGAAGATCATCGCAACCATCGGCCCGGCTTCAAGCTCCCCCGCGATCATCGCCAGGCTCATCCGAGCGGGCATGGACGCGGCACGGCTGAACTTCTCCCACGGCGACCGGAAGGACCATATCCTCCGCATCAAGCTCATTCGCAGCGAAGCGGCCAAAGCGGGTAAACAGATCGCTATCATCCAGGACCTCCAGGGCCCGAAACTTCGCGTCGGCGTGATGAAAGACGACGCAGTTACGATCAAGCGCGGCGATGCCCTGACGCTCACCACGAAGAAGGTCATTAGCACGAGCGACCTGGTATCAGTGACCTATCCCCGGCTCACGAAAGACCTGAAAATCGGCGACACGGTGCTCCTCGATGACGGCAGGCTGGAGCTCCGCGTGACCAGAAAGAATGCCCGCAGCATCTCGTGCAAAGTGATACGAGGCGGCGTGCTCAAGAGCCACAAGGGCGTCAATCTGCCCGGAGCCCATCTCTCTCTCCCCTCGCTTACGCGAAAAGACAAGGAAGACCTTCGGTTCGGCGTAAAACAGAACGTGGACTACATCGCCCTGTCTTTTGTGCGTACGGCGGACGACATCCTCCAGACCAGAAGTTTCGTCCGGTCGCTCGGAGCGGACCTTCCGGTCATCGCCAAGATCGAGAAGCCCGAGGCCATCCGGAACCTCGACGAGATCATCCGTGCTGCTGACGGCGTCATGGTGGCCCGCGGCGACCTGGGCGTAGAGATGTCTCCCGAACAGGTGCCCCTGCTTCAGAAAAAGATCATCGAGGCCTGCAACTGCGTCGAAAAGCCCGTGATCACGGCCACCCAGATGCTCGAGAGCATGATAGAAAATCCACAGCCGACTCGCGCCGAGGCATCAGACGTGGCCAATGCGATTCTTGACGGCACGGACTGCGTCATGCTTTCGGGAGAAACGGCTGTCGGCAAATATCCGGTCCTGTCCGTGGCAGTCATGACGCGGATCGCGATGCAGGCAGAGACATCATTGAACCCCTGGCCGCCGGATGTCCATATCTCCGGCCCCGACGAGAGCGTGGCGCACGCGGCATGCCGGGCTGCAGAAGAGCAAAAGGCGCAAGTCATTGTAACCTTCACGCAGTCCGGTTCCACCGCACTTTTGGTTTCAAAGCACCGCCCGAGGATGCGAATCATCGCGCCCACGCCGTTTGAGCGGGTTGCAAGGAAGATATCGCTCTACTGGGGCGTGACGCCCATGATCCTCCGGACCAGGAAGACCACCGACGACATGATCGCGAGCGTGGAACGGATCATGCTCAAGAAGAAGCTTGCCAAACAGCACGACCTCATCGTGATCACTGCCGGCGTGCCGATCGGCGTGGCCGGCAGCACGAACATGATGAAGATCCACCGGGTCGGGGAGGTCAAGGGACTGGAGTCGAAGTCATAGTTCATAGTTCGTAGCTCACAGTATAGTAAATGGCCTTATTGCCACCAGCTATGAGCTACCAGCGACGAACTGATTAATACCTTTCTATTCCGCCCGAAAAGGGTCCTCTTTATTTTTGCATTTTGCCGGACCAGGGAGTTATAATTACCACGTATGGAAAAAATTTCCACCATCTGTCCCTGGTGCGGGTGCGGATGCGGTCTGTACCTGCATGTTGAAAACAACCTCATCACCGGCGTTTCCCCGAGCCGCAACCACCCGGTAAACCACGGCACCCTGTGCGTCAAAGGCTGGAACTGTCATGAATTCGTCCATCATCCCGACCGCCTCACTACCCCGCTTATCAAGGTTGGAAAAACCGCGTACCGCCGGGCGACCTGGGAAGAAGCGCTCGGCGTGACAGCCACCCGCCTCTCGGAAATCAAAAAACAATACGGTCCCGATGCCATCGGAATCCTGGGCTCGGCCAAGTGCACGAACGAGGACAACTTCGTGCTCATGAAGTTCGCCCGCACCGTTATCGGTACCAATAATGTCGACCACTGTGCTCGGCTCTGCCATTCCTCCACGGTCGGCGGCCTTGCCGCTGCCTTCGGGTCGGGCGCCATGACCAATTCCATCGACGAGATCAGGGATGCCCGGGTCATTTTTGTGATCGGATCGAACACCACCGAGCAGCACCCCATGATCGGGATGCACATGCTCGAGGCAAAAGACCGCGGCGCAACCCTGATCGTGGCCGACCCGCGGCGGACACAGATCGCACGGTTCAGCCATCTCCATATGAGGCACAGGAGCGGCACCGACGTCGCGCTCCTGAACGCCATGATGCACGTGATCGTCACCGAGGGGCTCGTCGACCCTTCCTTCATCCGCCAGCGCACCGAGAATTTCGATGATTTCGAGAAACGTGTCAAGGCCTATTCCCCCGAAGTCGCCGAAAAGATCACCTCGGTGCCCGCCGATGACATCCGCAAGGCGGCGCGGCTCTACGCCTCGGAAAAACGCTCTATGCTCTTCTATTCCATGGGAATCACCCAGCATATCACCGGGGTGGACAACGTGCGTTCCTGCGCCAACCTCGTAATGCTCACGGCCCATATCGGCCAGCCCATGACCGGTCTGAACCCGCTCCGCGGCCAGAACAACGTTCAGGGGGCCTGCGACGTGGGGGCGCTTCCCGACGTCTACTCCGGATACCAGAAAGTCGCCGATCCAGCGGCACGAAAAAAGTTCGAACTTGCCTGGTCGCGGCCTCTGCCGGCAAATGCGGGGCTGACGCTCACGGAAATGATCGACGGAATCCATGAGGGAAAGATCCGCGCGATGTACGTCATGGGCGAGAACCCCGTGGTCTCGGACCCCGACGCGGCCCACGTAAGAGGGGCCCTTGCCAAGCTCGATTTCCTCGCGGTCCAGGACATTTTCCCGTCCGATACCGCCGAATACGCCCATGTGATTCTGCCGGCCGCCTCCTTCGCGGAAAAGGACGGCACTTACACGAACACCGAACGACGCGTACAGAAGATCAGAAAGGCCGTGCCTCCGGTGGGCGATTCAAGGCCGGACTACGAAATCATCTGCAACCTAGCCGGGCTCATGGGCTATCCCATGGACTACCGCGCGGCGCATGAGATCATGGAAGAGATCGCGATCCTCACTCCGTCTTACGGAGGGATTCTCCACCACCGGCTCGATTCCCATTTCGGACTGCAGTGGCCCTGCCCCGGCATGGACCACCCCGGCACACCCTACTTGCACCGGAAGAAGTTCGCCCGCGGCATGGGCGCCTTCATCCCCGTCGAGTTCATTCCGCCGTCGGAGCCCACGGACGCCGAATATCCTTTCATCCTGACCACGGGCAGGAGCTACTTCCACTATCATACCGGCACCATGTGCAGAAGGACGATCACGCTCGAGCGCGAAGAGCCCGAGTGCATGGTCGAGATCAATCCCGCGGACGCAGAGCGGCTCGAGATCCGTGCAAACGATCCCGTGCGTGTTACATCGCGGAGGGGCAGCATCGAAGTGAAAGCCCGCGTGACCGGAACGGTGCCTGAAGGGATCATTTTCATCCCCTTCCACTTCCGCGAAGCGGCAGCGAACCTGCTCACCATCAACGCCGTCGATCCGGATGCAAAGATCCCGGAGTTCAAGGTCTGCGCCGTGGCGATAGAGCCCGTTCGTCGCAAGCCCGGCACGCGTCAGGCGCCCCGGATCGGTTATTACGAGGGGATGCGGATCGGCCACGATCTGTATATACCGCCCGAGGAGATGCTGCCGAAAAAATAGGGTCGTTCATAACGAATATGTATATTTTGAATAAAAACCATCTCTCCTTCTGGCTCAGGAAGCTCAAGACGTCCCATGAGCTGATCGCACCCATGCGGGACGCGTCGGGCGACATCGTGTTGACGGAGCTGCCTCGCATGCACGAGACGGCCCTTGACGGCCCGGCGCTCATGCCCTCGCCAAAGGAGTTCCTGCTGCCGCAGATGGAGCAGCTCTTCTGCTATTCCGACGAAGGCATCGAGGAGGCCTTTAACAAGCGGCCGCGCGTCCTCTTCGGCATCAGGCCCTGCGATCTCTCGGCCGTCAGGATACTCGACACCTTTTATCTCGGAAAGAACAAGGACATCTACTATGAAACACGGCGTACCAGGACCGTGCTCGTGTCCATCGCCTGCAACCAGCCTGATCCCACGTGTTTTTGCCTGGGCCTCGGCACCGGACCTTTTTTGAAGTCGGGCTTCGACCTTCAGTTCACCGACCTGGGCGACCGCTTCCTGGTCGAGACAGGCTCAGAGGCCGGTATTGCGCTCGTCGAAAATTTTCCGCACATCTTTACCCAGCCGGCACAGTCGGACACGGAAGACCTCTACGAGGCCCGGCTCGCCTCCCAGAGCCGTTTCGAGAAGCGGGTTAACCTCGAGCAGGTGCGCAAGCGCATCCAGGCAGGCGGCGTGAGCGACTCATTCTGGGAAGCGGTGGCTGTGCGATGTTTTGAGTGCGGCGGATGCGTTTACAACTGCCCGGTATGCACCTGCTTCAACGTGATCGACCGGCGGGCGGGGCCGGACTCGGGAAAGCGCATCAGGATCTGGGACACGTGTATGTTCAAGGGATTTACGCGCATGGCAGGCGGGGTGGTTCCGGCGGAGGCAAAGATAAACCGCACCAAGCGATGGTTCCATCATAAGCTCGTGCACTGGCCCGCCCAGTTCGGCGCTTTCGGGTGCGTCGGCTGCGGCCGTTGCGCTGTTTCGTGCCCCGGGAAGATCGACATGGCTACGGTAGCGCTTAAGATCAAGGGGTCGGACCAGACGGAAGAAAAGTAAACATAACGCAGGGAGCGTAGAGCAAAGGCACGACATGAGGCCTCACTCCGTCCTCTGCACCATGCTTTGGTTCTACTTATGAAAACAGAAAATATCTACCTGCCGTTCAAAACATCGATCCGGGCCGTGAAAGAGCTCGCGAAGGACGTGAAGCTCTTTTCCATCATCGTCCCGCGTGACTTCACGTACCAGGCCGGCCAGTTCGTCATGGTCTCCGTGCTCGGCGCCGGCGAGGTCCCCATCTCGATCACATCCACGCCGGGCGTGAACAAAGATCTCGAGATCTGCGTGCGCACCGTGGGCCATGTTTCGTCCGCTTTGAATACATTGAGCAGCGGGGACAGCATATGGGTGCGCGGCCCCTACGGCCGGCCCTTTCCGGTGAACGGGCGCCAGGACACGTTGTTCATCTGCGGCGGCATCGGCATCGTGCCGCTGCGGCCGCTTATCAACCTCATGATCGACAAACAGACGGCCGCAGGGGGAAAAGGAACCGTCACGGTCATGTACGGTTCGCGCAACCCCTCCGAGGTCCTGTTCTTGGATGAAGTCGACTCATGGATGGAACGGGGGGTCAACGTCGTTTTGACTGTGGATACTTGCCAGATCGAGAGCTGGAAGGGCTGCACGGGGCTTGTCACGGAGCACTTTGGCAGGGCGAACGTGGATTTCAAGGACAGCACGGCCTATATCTGCGGCCCTCACGTCATGATCCAGGCTGCCATGCGGGACCTGTCGCTCATGGGCATGCCTGACGATCACATTATCACGACGCTCGAAGCGCACATGAAATGCGGTGTGGGAAAGTGCGGACACTGCTACTGCGGGGGGAAGCTCATCTGTGAGGAAGGTCCTATCTTTACGCTCGAGGAAATCAAGAAGTACAACATCAGACCGGGAAGGGACGGCTTGGCATAATGGAAGCCGATCCTCCTCCTAATCTAGGTCGTCCTTATAAGGATCGCCCGGCTTGCCGTACCTCTTAAGATAATCGTGGCTGAATGCCGGGATGACGCCCGCCTGGCCGTTCTGGGGATGGATCATAAATCGATAGGAGACCAGTTGGCCAAAGTTTTCCATCATATGCTCCCATCCCTTTTTAAACAGGCTGCAGTCGTTATTATAGCACACCCAGAGATAGGGTGAATCCCAGTCCAGGTGGCGCGAGTCCATTTTCTCCATTTCAGTCTTGCAGTGCGGACAGGTCGGGGCTTCGGTAACCTTCCAGTTTGTCGTGTCCATCATAACAACCTCCGTGAAAACTCCATAGAGCAACAATCCATTATACGGTTCCATCCTTCCCTTTGCAACAGGAAAAGGGCCTCACGTGCGCTTTGTCTGGAGCTCGAAGAAGCCTTTGGGCCGGGAATGCACTGCCCAAGTGCGCCTGCACACTCGCAGTTCCGCCCCTCAGTTGCGACACAACCGGATCTTCCGCAGGTCCCTGCGCTCTCTTACCTCCTTCTTATCTCTTTCGAGATCGTGCGCTCAATTTTTTCCCGATTACGGCGCGGGAGAACATGATATCCGCCCGTGCCAGCAGGCAGTAACTGAACCTCTCCTTCAGCTTCTGGATGATGGGCCGCTTCTGCCATTCTTCCATCGTGATGCGGCCAGACTGGCTGAGGTCGGCTTCGAAATCCGCCCGCGCCTGCGCGGCAAGATTCGGGTCGGTCACCACCGCCACCAGTTCGTAATTGATCCGCCCGCTTCGGATATCCAGGTTCGCAGACCCGGCGATAAGCGTGTCGTCGGCGATCGCAAGTTTGGAGTGCATCATGGAAGGAGTGTATTCCCAGACCTCGACACCGGCGCGGAGCAGCCTGCCGTAAAGTCCCCGCGCCGCCCAGCGGGAGACCGGGACGTCCGTATGCAGCGGCACCAGGAGCCTTACCCGCACGCCGCGCCTGACCGCGCGTTTGAAGGCACGCAGCATCCGTCCATGAGGATAGAAATACCCCATCGCGAGGTCGATGCTTTTTTTAGCGTTCTCGATCACCTGCCGGTAGGCCCTGCGCACCGGGCGCATGGGGTTTTCCGGTCCGCTCTCCAGGAACAGCACGCTGCCGACGTGTCGTTTCATCCTGCGGAGGCGGCGGAATCGCATTATCAGCCTCCGCACAGGGGAGTCTGCCATGGCCCACATGCGGGAGAAGGAGTGCCTCAGCCAGGTGACCGCCGGTCCGGAAATTTCCAGCGCGTTATCGCGCCAGGGGGGCCCTCCGTGCGCGCCCCGGTAGTATTCGTCGGAGATGTTCAGCCCGCCTGTATAAGCAATGCGCCCGTCGATGAGCAGTAATTTCCGATGGTTCCGGAACGGGAGCAGTCCTTTCGTAAGGGGGCGGAACCAGCGGACCATGCCGCCCGCGGCGCGCAGATCGTCCCAGAAGGAATCGGCCAGGCTCCAGGACCCCCAGGAGTCCACGAGCACCCGGACCTGAACGCTTCGCTGTGCGGCATTGATGAGATGCCCGCGGAACTCCCTCCCGGTCTCGTCGTCTGCAATGATGTACATCTCCAGTGCGACGGACGACACGGCCCTGTCTATGGCGCCGAACATCGCAGGGAAGGCTTCTGACCCGTTTTTGAGGAGGCGGACGGAGGTCATGGTAAATTCAAAATGTTAAATGAGAAAGGCAAAACGTCTTTATGTTAATTTTGATGGTTTCGTAAAAAGTCGAGAATCGCCAAAGGACCGTCACTCGGCTTGCCTGCACCCAGCGTTCACGAGTGCGCCGGCGCGAGTGCAGGGCGTCCGGAGTCGTTTCGTAACAACACGTTATGTGGCATTATGATTCCCGACAAGCGGGAATGACGACTTTTTACGAGTTCATCAATTTTACTCTTGTCATTTTGAATTTGTGAGAGGACTAAATGTTTTCGAAGGTATAATCCACCTTCATCTTCATGTCTTTTCTGAGCGAATGGTAGACGGAACAGTACTTTTCGTGCGAAAGAGAAATCGCCCGCTCGAGCTTCTTGTCTGTAAGCCCCGCCCCGTTGACCGAGATAATCATCTCCATGGAGGTATAATATTGCGGAGGCGTGGGGTTCCGCTCGCCGACGATGTCCATCTTGTACGTCTTGATCTCGCACTTCATCTTCTTCAGGAACGACACCATGTCGATCGCCATGCATCCGGCGACGCTCAGGAGGAGCGTCTCGGTCGGAGAACAGCCCCACTGCTGCTGTGCGTCGTACTCCACCTCGTATCCCCGCTGCGTGCGGCCGACAAAGATCAGGTCCTTGTCCCAGGTGAGCGTGGCCTTGTTCACGTGCTGGATCTTCGATTTGTAATCGTCCAGCGATGTTTCCAATTCCTTGGTTTCCTTTTCCCCAGACATGCAATTTCTCCTTTACGATTCCCTGAAATGTAGTTGCTATCGTTCGTTGAACTTTTCCTTCAAATACCCTATCGCTTCATTTTCTCTGCCCGATTCTACTTTGAGGACGTAGGTCTTGATCGCAGCAGGCTCAAGTCCCAGAGAAAAAGAATCAAAAGTAGCCCGAAT